>CAIVQA010000100.1 GCA_903907935.1 uncultured Francisellaceae bacterium | reverse complement strand
TGCTTTTGGCAGCCTTAGATTTTGATTAATAACTTATGTAAACCTTGCTTGTAGTAGCAAAAGTTATAATTTTTAAATAATTTTCTTTGATTAAAGAATTCTTAGTTTAGAGTAAATACAATTTTTGACCGGGAGCTGCTGTGCCCTTCATATTGCATTTATAATAATACCTCTGGTACGCTAACAGTTAAGTAAAAGATAAGTAATAATTAAAAGGAATTTATATGCAAACAAAACTCATAACTAATTTTGATTCCAATGGACTGCCAATTTTATCTTTACAAGAAATCCACGATGCCACAGATAACCCCAATCCTTTAGCCAGGCAAATATTTAACGCTATATTAAATGATGATTTAGATTTTATTAAACAAGAAATAGATGCTGGTCGGTTAAACGTTAATGATTATATTGTTGGTAACCTAGAGGAAGAATCTGCTATTCCTATCTTAAAGCTAGCTATAACAGGTTGTTCCAAACCTGCTATAAGTGTTTCTTATAAAATATCTAAATATTTGTTAAGTAGTCCTAACATAAATGTTAATGCTTATGGTAGTAGTGGAGAAAATGCTTTATTAAGTTTATGTAGCATACCATCTGCTGCATGGACTGATGCTTGTCTCCCTAGCGCCCCAAGAAAAGAAGTTGCAATGTTACTGTTGAAACATAAAGAAATAGATTTACATCTTGTAAAATATGACTTTTCAAGTAGCGGTTATCAAAAAACTAACCAAACAGCCGAAAAAATTGCTTTAAGTTGTGGTAATAATTTTATGCTTAGTCTTATTAGTAAAGGAAAAACTCCAGAAAGTGAGCCAGTTTTAGATAGCAATCAATTACAATTAATTCAACTCCATCAACAATTCCATCAAGTTGCAGCTCAAGCACAAGCAGAATGGAAAGCCATGTTGAGTAATGCAAGTAATTTGCCACCAGAAATAGCTACTTTAAAAAACACTCTAGAAGCAGCAAAACAAATGGCCAAAGGGTTGAGGCCAAAATAAATATCTATTTATACTAAGGAACGTGCACGAAATAACCCCTCTTTTACCGACCTCTATCAATTCACCACCATAAACTCTATATATCAAACTTAGTATGTAAACTGCCCTTGACAAATTAACCTAAACATAACTATAGTGGTGGTAATGGAGTGGATCAAAGTGGTATAAAGTGGGAATTGACAAAAAAATAGATCGTTATTATTTATGTTTAGAGGAATTAATAATATCAACTTAGACGACAAAAGCAGGATCGCTATACCTACTAGGTGTAGAGAAATGCTAGATGTTTGCTGCAATAATAATCAATTAATCATAACTATAGATCCAGAAGAACGTTGTTTGTTAATGTACCCACTTATATATTGGGAAGACATAGAACATAAAATCGAACGTTTACCAAGCTTTAATTATGCAGCACGTAGAATTCAAAGATTATTAATCGGACATGCCACTGAAGTACTTTTAGATCCACAAGGAAGAATTTTAATACCACAAGAACTACGGGAATATGCTGGATTGCAAAAACGAGCCGTATTAATTGGACAAGGAAAAAAATTTGAAATTTGGGATGCTAAACATTGGACGGAAAAAAGAAATAATTGGTTAGAAGAAACCACAGTTAATCAAGATTTACCAGAGGAATTTCAATCGTTGTCACTATGAAAACAAAAAATATTAATACCACCAAAGAACATACCCCTGTAATGGTCGAAGAAGCATTAACTTCTCTTAACATTAAACCTGATGGTATTTACGTAGACGGTACTTTTGGTCGTGGTGGGCATTCTCAGGCTATTCTTAATAAATTAGGTACCCATGGGCGTTTATTAGTTATTGATTTAGATCCAGATGCTATCCTTATAGCCACCAAGTTACAAGAAAAAGATCCTAGAATAAAAGCCTTTCATGGCTCTTTTAACCAAATTAAAGAATTTTGCCAAAAAGCTAATCTTGGTAATACTGAAATATTAGATGGAATCTTATTAGATCTTGGGGTATCCTCGCCACAATTAACTAATCCTGATAAAGGATTTAGCTTTTCTAATGATGGTCCACTTGATATGCGTATGGACCCAACTAAAGGTGAACCAGCATATAAATGGTTAAATCTAGCCACAAAAGAAGAATTAATTAAAGTTATAAAAGAATATGGCGAAGAACATTGTGCTAACAAAATCGCTGAAGCTATTGTTAAAGCTAGAATTGTTAAACCTATTACTACCACTCTTCTATTGGCCGAAATTATTAAAAAAGAGTGTCCTTATGCTGCTAAATTTAAACATCCTGCTACTAAAACATTTCAAGCAATTAGAATTTTTATTAACCAAGAATTGTTAAATTTACAACAAGCTTTACCTAAAGCAATAGAATTACTAAAAATTAATGGTCGACTAGTAGTTATAAGTTTTCATTCATTAGAAGATCGTATTGTTAAAAATTTATTCAAAGAATATTCGACTAGTGATTTATCTAAAAGCTATTCTAATAATTACGCCATTAGAAAAATTCCAATAACAAACATTAATATTAATAAAATTAAATTAAAAAAAATCAGTAAACTTAAGCCAAGTATAGAAGAAATAAAAAACAATAATAGAGCAAGAAGTGCAATTATGAGAGTGGCGGAAAAATGCGCATAAATGGACCATTTATACAGCTACATAAAACTAAAAATTTTTTTATATTGCTTATGACAATTTTATTTACCCTAATTTCAGCATTAGGAGTTATTTACAGTAAACATAAAAGTAGAATGCTACACGCTGCATTACAAAAAATGTACGTAAAACGTTCTAACTTAAATACTGAATGGAGCCGTTTGGTATTAGAAAAAAGTACTTTAATGACAGATTACCATATTGAACAAATAGCTAAACAGACTCTTGATATGATGATGCCAGAACAAATAGAACTTATTGGGCTTGAATAATTATGATATGGAGACATATATCTTTATTAATAATATTTTTGGGATTACTAATTGGCTTAGTAACAAAATTAGTAAAGCTACAAATTTTTGAACAAGAATTCTTAAAAAAACAAGGTAATTCTAGAGTTGTTAGAATAGTAAATGTTCAACCTTATAGAGGTATGATCCTAGATAGAAATGGCGAACCTTTGGCCGTTAGTACTAAAGTAGATGCTGTATGGGTAAACCCAAAAATTTTTGATATTAAAAATACCAATGTAACAAAACTATTATCCTTGTTATCTATTAATAAAACCCAATTAATTAATAAGCTAGATCAATATAAAGACAAAGAATTCGTGTACTTACAACGTCATCTTTCTCCTGCTATAGCAGCTAATGTTGCTGCATTAAATATTCCTGGTGTAAATTTTAAATCAGAATATAAACGTTATTACCCAACAGGAGAAGTATCGGCTCATGTATTAGGATTTACTAATTTAGATGATCAAGGGATCTCTGGCCTAGAATATTTATACGAACAAAAATTACAAGGATCTCCTGGCAAAAAAGTAGTAATAAATGATCGACTGGGACGCGAAGTAGAATCTTTAAATAATATTCAAGACATGCAACCTGGCCAAGATCTAGTAAGTAGCATCGATCATAGGTTACAATATTTGGCACATAGAGAATTAAAAAACGGGATCTTAAAACATAATGCCAAATCAGGTAGTGTAGTTATCCTAGATGTTACTACTGGTGAAGTACTAGCTATGGTAAATCAACCAACTTTTAATCCTAACGAAAAAATCAAAGATATTAATAGTGATAAATATCGTAATATCGCTGTAACTGATTATTTTGAACCAGGCTCTTCCATTAAAGCATTTAGTATGGCAAGTGTCTTAGAAAGAGGAATTTCACCTAATATCCTAGTAGATACTAATCCTGGAGTATGGCAATTAAGAGGTGGTGTTGTTAAAGATCTTAAAAATAATGGTGTACTTAATATGGCATCCATTTTACAAAATTCTAGTAATATAGGTATTAGTAAGTTAGTATTAACTGATTTTCCTAGCCGTATCCACCCTGCTGATGCTTTATGGAGTATGTATGATCGGGTAGGATTTGGTGCAATTACTAATAGTAACTTCCCTGGAGAAAGCGCAGGGATATTAAATATACCAGGAAAACATCAACAATTTGTATTGGCTACAATGTCTTTTGGTTATGCTATGGCGACCACTCCATTACAACTTGCTAGAGCATATGCAGTCTTAGGATCCAGCGGCATAAAAAAACCAGTAAGCTTTTTAAAATTAACAGAAAAACCTATAGGAACTCGAGTAATGTCACCAAAAATAGCAGATCAAGTAATAGAACTATTGGCTTTATCTGCAAATCGTAAAGCCTCTAAACTTACTAGAGTAGAAGGATATAATATTGCAGGTAAAACTGGCACTGCTCGTAAATTAGGTAGACATAGTTATGATCAAAATAGACATCTGGCAGTGTTTTGTGGTTTAGCTCCAGCTGCTTCTCCAAAATTTTCTATAATTGTTACTATTAATGAACCATCTACTAACGGTTATTATGGCAACCAAGTAGCAGAACCAATATTTGCTAAAATAGTATCTGGTGCACTACGTATTTTAAATGTTCCATCAGATCTAGATAAACGCTCCATTAGAATTGCAGAAACCGGAGCTAATCACTCATGAAAATCATAGGAGTAACCGGTACAAACGGAAAAACCACTTGCGTACATTTAATCACTAATTTAATGAAAAATTATATAAAAAATTGCGCTAGCTTTGGAACATTAGGGATAAAACATTATATAAATTCTGATTATTTCGAAACCAAAACAACATTAACTACTTTAGGTAATAGTGATCTGCATAAAAATTTAGCCAAAGTGGCTGAAAAAAACTGTAAACTTGTTGCTATGGAAGTATCTTCTCATGGTTTAGATCAAAAAAGAGTTGCTGGAGTTAATTTTTCTATAACAATATTTACCAATTTAACACTCGACCATTTAGATTACCATAAAACCATGGAACACTATTTTCATACTAAAGTAAAATTATTTACCGATTATACTAAAGAACTTAAATATGCAATAATTAATTTAGATGATCAATATGGTTTAGAATTAATTAAAATTTTACAAAATAATAAAAATAATAATTTAAAAATCATAGGATTTACTACTAATCCTATAGCTATTAATAACATTGAAAATATTGAGACTATTAGTTGTGAACAAATAATATTTAATAATCTTGGTATAGAATCTCGCATTAATTCTCCGTGGGGAAGTGGCACACTAAATACTACATTATTAGGCGTTCATAATTTAAGTAATTTATTAGCTAGCATAGCAGCATGCTTGTGTTTATATAATAATTTATCATTAAATGAACTTCTAAAAAAATGCACCGTACTAAAAGCTCCAACTGGACGTCTACAACAAGCAAATGGGGCTGCACCACCGTACGTATTTATCGATTATGCTCACACCCCAGACGCACTAAAAAAAGCTTTACAGACCATCAAGCAACATTACAATAATAAAAAAATTTGCTGTGTATTTGGTTGTGGCGGCAATAGAGATACAACTAAACGACCAAAAATGTTAGAAGTAGCTGAACAATATTGTGACGCCATTATCTTAACTCAAGATAATTCTAGGCTAGAAAATCCAGAACAAATTATAGCAGATATTTTGAGCCATAAAACCACTAAATTAACTCCCATTGTGGAAATGGATCGAAGGCAAGCAATATATAGAGCAATAAAGAATTATCATAAAGATTATATAATTTTAATTGCCGGTAAGGGACACGAAACTGAACAAATTATCGGCAATCAAAACTACTATTTTTGTGATATAGAGGTAGCTGAGGAAGCATTAAATAAAATATATAACTACTATTAAGGATAAGTGTATATGCTGCTTTTAATTTTTAATAAATTACAACATCTATTCAGTTTTTGTCACAGTTTATCTGTATTTGATTACATCACTTTAAGAATAGTATTAGCAGCCTTAACATCGCTAATAATATCTCTATTAGTTGGCCCTAAAATGATTCTTTGGCTTAGTAAAATGCAATTAGGACAAGTTATTAGAACTTGCGGCCCAATAAGCCATTTATCTAAAAGCGGTACTCCAACTATGGGGGGAGCTTTAATTTTAACAGCAATTTCTGTAACTACTCTTTTATGGAGTGATTTAAAAAATTATTATGTATGGTTAATTTTAGCAATAATAGTTAGCTTTGGTTCTATAGGATGGTTTGATGATTATAAAAAATTAGTACTTAAACATCACAAAGGACTGCCTGCAAAATGGAAATATTTTTGGCAATCAGTTTGTGGTTTAATAGCAGCGATTATTTTGTTTAAATTAGCTAAAACTCCAATAGAAACTAGTTTATTACTTCCATTTTTTAAAAAAATTATACTACCATTAAATGGCGTATTTATTATACTTAGCTATTTTGTAATAGTTGGAACTAGTAATGCTGTTAATTTAACTGATGGTTTAGATGGATTAGCAATTATGCCAATAATTTTAATTAGTGGCGCCTTAGGAGTATTTGCCTATATCACTGGTAACATAAACTTTGCTAATTATTTAATATTACCTTATATACCAGGAGTAGAAGAAATTTCGGTTGTTTGTGCAGCTATTATTGGAGCAGGATTAGGGTTTTTATGGTTTAATGCATACCCAGCTCAAATTTTTATGGGGGATGTTGGTTCATTAGGGTTAGGAGCTACTTTAGGCACCATAGCCATAATTGTAAGACAAGAATTATTATTATTTGTAATGGGTGGAATTTTTGTAGCTGAAACATTATCAGTTATTATTCAAGTTTGTTCATATAAACTTACTGGTAAACGAGTATTTCGTATGGCACCTATTCATCACCATTTTGAATTACAAGGTTGGCCAGAACCAAGAGTCATTGTAAGATTTTGGATTGTTACAGCAATTTTAGTATTATGTGCTCTGGCTACAATTAAATTAAGATAAAATGAACAAAAATTTACATTATTGTGTATTAGGTTTAGGAATTAGCGGGATCTCATGTTTAGATTTTTTAATTACAAAAAACTTAAAAAAAATTACTGCAGTAGATCTTAAACAAAACCAAGAATTATTACAATTAACTCACAAATACCCAACTGTTAATTTTATTTTAGGTGAATTTAAAATTCCTCTTGATGCAGATTTATTAATACTAAGTCCAGGCATTGATCCATCGCTACCTCCCATACAACAAGCAATCCAACGTGGAGCAAAATTAACCAACGATGTTAATTTGTTCCTAGAACAAATTAACATCTTAAAACAGACTAAACAAATTAAAATTGCTGCCATAACAGGAACTAACGGTAAAACTACCGTTGTTAATATTTTAGCCAAGATGGCTGAGCAGATTGGTATTAAATATGCCTTATGTGGCAATGTAGGTGATCCAGTATTAAACTATTTATTTAAAGATATTACGCTATATATTTTAGAATTATCTAGTTTTCAATTAGAATTAATTGATCAATTATCCTGTAAGCAAATGTTCGATGTGGCATGTATCTTAAATATCACCCATGATCACCTAGATCGTTATCCTGATTTTGCTGCTTATTGTTCTGCCAAACTAAATATTTTTAAACAAGCCAAAAATATTGTGTACTACATAGAAGATCATAATATTAATGTAAATGTATTAAACAATTTACCAAACATAAAAACTATTAATACTTTTGGCTCAAAAATCCAAAAAAAATTATTACCAATTAATGAATTATCATTAAAGGAAGAACACAATATATTAAATGCCTTGGCTTGTTTAACTATAGGGGATTTATTAGATTTTCCAATGAATATTATGATCAACATTCTTAAAAATTTTTCTGGATTAGATCATAGATGTCAAAAAATAGAAACTTCTGATGGGCTTTTATGGATTAATGATTCTAAAGGAACTAACATTGGAGCTACTATTGCTGCCGTAACTACCACAATAAAACATAGCTATTCAAAATTAATAATTATCCTAGGAGGCATTAATAAAAATACTGATTTATCCATGTTAAAACCTTATGTTGTAGAACATTGTAAAACAGCAATTTTAATTGGCACATGTAAAAATCAATTATTTAACATACTAAATAAATCTTTAGATTGCCGTATAGCTACAGATTTAAAAATGGCGGTTTCTTTAGCTAAACAAATTGCAAATAAAGGAGATACTATTTTATTTTCTCCTGCATGTGCCAGTTTTGATATGTTTGAAAATTATAAACATCGCGGCGAAGTATTTAAAAAATGTGTGTTAGAGTTAAATAATGAAACATCAGCCTAAAATACTACTGTTTGATCCAATTTTATTACTTAGTTTTTTATCTTTGTTAGGAATTAGTATAGTTATGGTAGCATCTGCATCTATAGCTATAGCTGAAAGATATAATGTATCCGATTTTTATTTTGTAATTCATCATGTTATTTATTTAGTTTTTAGTTTATGTTGCTTTTTTCTATTAACACTAATACCAACTAAATACATAGAAAAACTATCATTATATAGTGCTATATGCAGTATAATGTTATTAATTTTAGTATTTATCCCTGGTTTATCTAGATCAATAAATGGTTCTTTTAGATCTATTTCTTTTGGGATAGCATCGATCCAACCATCTGAATTTGCTAAATTACTATTGATTATTTATATGGCCGGTTATTTAGTACGTAGACAAGAAAATTTACTTAATAAATTTAGTGGAGTTTTAGTACCTTTAATTATTTTATTAACATTTGATGTATTATTACTATTAGAACCAGATTTTGGAAGTACGATTGTTATTAGTACCACAATTTTAGGTTTGTTATTTATCGCAGGTATTAAACTTAGATACTTATTATTATTAATATCACTTGCTAGTTTAACCATTATAGGCCTAATTTTTACTTCTAATTATAGATTAGAAAGAATAATAGCATTTTTAAATCCATGGGATAATCAATTTGATAAAGGCTACCAATTGGTACAGTCTTTAATAGCTTTTGGTCGAGGAGGATGGTTTGGTACTGGATTAGGTAATAGTGTACAAAAACTATTTTACTTACCAGAAGCTTATACCGATTTTATTTTTGCCATAATTGCAGAAGAATTAGGATTTATGGGAGCCATCCTAATAATTTTATTATTTTCTTTAGTGATTATGCGTTGTTTAAAAATTGCTAAAACTGCTATGTTAGTTAAAAAAAAATTTATAGCATATTTAACTTACGGAATATCACTTTGGCTAACTATACAATCCACAATTAATATTGGAGTAAATGTTGGCTTACTACCAACAAAAGGCTTAACCCTACCATTTATCAGTTATGGCGGCAATAGCTTACTTGCCGGTTGTATAGCAATGGCTATTATATTTAGGATTGATTTTGAACTGAGGGAACAAATATGTATATAATAAATATATAGATCACACCTTTAAAAGGATTATAGTTATGCCAAAACAATCTATTGCAACAGGATTATCACAATTTTTAGCCAGTACTTATGCTCTTTATTTAAAAAGTCAAAATTTTCATTGGAACGTTACTGGATCAAGTTTTATTACATTGCATAGTTTCTTTGAAAAACAATATGAAGAATTAGCAGATGCAGTAGATCTTATTGCAGAACGGATCCGCGCTCTCGATGTACTAACACCTGGAAGTTTTACAGAATTTTCTAAATTAAGCAAAATAAAAGATTCTATTGGTAAAAAATCAACACAAAAAATGGTTACTGAATACTTAGCAGATCATTTATTAATAGTAAAATTAACAAAAGAATTAATATCCATTGCTAAAGAATGCCAAGATGATGTTAGTCAAGATTTATTGATTGGAAGATTAAAAGTTCACGAAAAAACTATATGGATATTACGTAATCTAAAGTAATTTTATCCAGGACCTGATCCAGGTCCTTTTTTCTTACTCCCGTCAACGACGGGAGGAGGTTTTTCTTCACCTCCACCTACAGCTGCTTTAGGTAGCATTGATGATGCTTTTTTTTCAGCCAACAAATTAATTCTTTTTGTAAATTCGTCATATTCTTGTTTCTTATACCCACGACATTGCTCTATTGGTGGCAATACAAGCTTAACAAATATTGGTGGGTCTTCTTTATCTATTGAATCTAACAAACTCTTTAAAAGTTTTGGTGAAAAACCACCAGCTTCAATACGTGGTGGATTATTTGGATCAGAGTTATCTTGTAAAAATTTCATAAATAACTGTTTTTGAATTGGATGTATTACGGAAGTACCAATTATGCTACGTTGTTTTAGGACACATTCTATAGAACTACCATTGTTTTTAATTTTATCAAATAATCTCCCCTTATTTTCACCTGTACCTATTATTTCAACAACAGATGGATCCGAACTGCTGGTATTACAGGTGATTTTACCTTTAAATTCAGGATCAGTTTCCAAAAGCCTATTTCCTAAATTTTGTAACACGCCTGGTGCTTTTGGTGGTGGTATTTCCCCTCTTGGTGGTATTACCCTAAGACCTGCTACCTCATCTTCATTTAGAACTTTATCTGAAGCTTTAACTGGAGCTTTATCGCCATCTTCTTGGTCTGTTTGGTCTGGCTTAACAGCAGCTATATCATCAAGATCTTCATCTTTTTTCTTCTTAAATACTTTTAATATATTAGAACCAATTTTTTCAGCTACAAAACCAAGCGCTCCAATACTTGCTGTTACTATAGCAGCAGATGTTGCAACTGCTCCTACAAGTGTAGAACCAACTATTCGCGGTATAAATAGGAATATTTTTGAAACCCAACCTTCTCGCCTATCTGGATTCCATAAACCTTTTATTGCATCTATTGCCGTTGTACCAATACCTCTTATAGCATTTAATGTATTATCTGCCTTAAAAAGATTGTACTTCGAATCCCAAAATGTTTTTATGGCACTCTTAGCTAATGGTTTTAGGTAATTAGCTGTTTTTAATACACCAGCACCAATTGTTGCAACTGTAAAATCTAGTACCCCAACACCTGCCATTGTTGTAACAACAGCTGCAGAAACTGCTCCTATAAGTGTAGAACCAACTATTCGCGGTATAAATAACGATGTTCTCGACAACCAACTTTCTTCTTCTTCAACGTTCCATAAATCTTCTAGTGTATCTACAGTCATTGTACCAACAGCTCTTACACCATTTTGTATATTAGCTAATCTAAAAGGATTATATTTCGATCCCCAAATGCTTTTTAGAACGTTACCAATTCCGCTTGATTTTTCTTCTTTATCTTCTTCTGGCATATATTTTTATACTTAAATTAAATAATAATTTTTGCATAATCACCAATAAAACAAACTCACAAAATTACTGATATTTATACTAAGTTTAATATAAAAAATAATTAAAAAAGTATAATATGCCACATCATCATATTTATATTCACCAACTGTTAATAGATTATATGAACCATAGATCATATCCAGTACCATCTAATGGTATTTGCCTAGGGATAGCCTCTATGGGTATACAAGCTTTATTACCTCGCGGTGATGAATTAAAAATTTTTTGCGAACGTTTAAATAATATTCTTGCTCAACTATCTACACCTATACCTGTAGATCTAAGCCGTATAGTGTTTACTCCAGAACAACAAAAAGATATTAATATATTTTTTGAAGGGGTTTTATTATATCAAATGGCGTATAAATATAAGAAATTACTAACACATGAACAAAAGGTTGGCTTTACAATGCGTAATTATCGCCCATTAGTATTTAATTTGATCAAACCTGTAAAATTAGATAATAGAAACATGTATACATTATCAACTATTTTAGGATGTTATAGTATAAATGAAATAGAAAAATTTTTGAACATTTTAAAAACAGCAATAACAAAAATTTTATATGAAAATCCTGTTGGTCTAATGTTATATATACATAACCATATTATTGCATTAGGTTATAGCAGTATAAGTAACACCTGGACAATAATTGATGCCAACATGCTATATATTTTAAATCAAACTTATTCCTGCCAAGATACCGCTAAATTATTAAGCAAGGCGTTTACCATGAAAAGCTCAATAGAAGATAATATTAAAGTTACATTTTCAACGGAATTAATCACTACCATTGATGATGTTAATCCACATATAGAGATACAACATAAATTTTTATCAGAACTAAATAGTAATGATGAATGGGAACAAATTCATAGAGTTACTTTGGATAAGCTTAGCAGTACTGATGATGGTAGTTCTTGGCTTTTTATGGCATCAAAGGACGGTAATCTTCCACTAGTTACCAAATTACTCGAAGCTAAATCTGATGTCAATTTACAGAAAAACGATAATGGTACAACACCGTTGTGGGCTGCAGTGCAAGAAAACCATCTGGATGTAGTAATTGCATTACTAGATGCTAGAGCTAAAGTAGATATTCCTAATAAGCTTACCGGCACAACTCCATTAATTATAGCTGCTCAAAATAATTATATTCAAATACTAGATTTACTATTAGAGGATGATGCTTACGTTAACCATCAAAATAAAAAAGGTGTAACCGCATTATTAGCAGCTGTACAAAATAATAATCTTGATTCAATCAAATTATTAATTAAAGCTGAAGCTAATGTTAATTTAACTGCCGAGAACAATATCACCCCTTTACGGATTGCTGTAGAAAGTAATCATTATAAAATAGTTAAAGAATTAATGAAAGCTAAAGCCAGATTAGATAATTTCTCTCTAGATGATACCGATACTGTAAATTCTAATAAAGAAGAAGATATGGGAGAAAAATTTCTTCATCTGTATGATAGCAGAGATTTTGAAGGTTTTTATGCTATTAAACAGAATTCTCCTCCAATTAATACGCCATCATCCAATTCTCATTCTATACCCAAATATATTCACTAATAAATCTTACGGCGCTACTTTCTGTTTTTTACCCAAAATTTCTTCAATTTGTTGTTTATCTAAAGTTTCTTTATCTAATAATTCATTAGCTAATTTATGCAATTTATCTTTATTTAAAGCTAATAATTTTTTAGCTCTCTCAGCTGCATTTTGCAAAATTAATCTAACTTCATCTTCTATATTTTTTTCAGAAACAAAATCCAATTCTTCGCTATCGCCAATATACATTAATCCTACTTTTTTAGAATAACCCCATTTAGTTACCATATTATGAGCAAGCTTAGTAGCAGTACGTAAATCATTTTCTGCACCGGTTGTAACATTATTAGCACCAAATATTAATTCTTCGGCTATTCTACCTCCTAAATTACTGGCAATAATATTTTCTAATTGCTCCTTAGAATGAGTATATGTATCTTGTAATGGTTCAAAATTAGTGTGTCCCAAAGATGATCCACGAGGCGCAATCGTTACTTTATATATAGGATTATGTTCTGGTAAAAAATACCCTACTAAAGCATGCCCTGCTTCATGATAAGCAGTAATTTTTTTATCTTGTTCAGATATTACTGTACCTTTTCTAGTAGAACCCAATATAAAACGATCTTTAGCAACTTCAAATGACCCCATATCAACATCAGTCTTGTTATTTCTAGTAGCCTCTATAGCCGCTTCATTTACTAAATTAGCAAGTTCGGCACTAGAAAAACCTATAGTCATCTTAGCTAATTTTTCCGCATTAATATCAGGATTAACTGTAATTTTTTTAAGATAAATTGATAAAATTTCTTTCCGTTCTAACTGCGTTGGTAATTCCAATTTAATATGCCTGTCTAATCGACCAGGACGTAAGATAGCATCATCTAAAGCATCAATTCGATTAGAGGCTGCAACTATAATAATGCCTTTATTAACACTATCGTTTAATCCATCCATTTCAGTCAATAATTGGTTCACTGCTTGTGCTGACCAGGATGGATTATTTTTAGTGTGTCGTTTAAAGGCGATAGAATCAATTTCATCAATAAAAACTACACAAGGGGCTTGTTTTCTTGCTAAATTAAATAGTTCTCTAATTCTAGCTGCTCCTACCCCAACGTATTCTTCTTCAAATTGCGAACCAGAAGTAGCGATAAAACTTACTCCTGCTTCCCCGGCTAATGCCCTAGCTAACATGGTTTTACCTGTCCCAGGTGACCCATACAATAAAACTCCTTTTGGTGGTTTGGCCCCTAATCGTTGAAAACCTAATGGATCATCTAAAAATTGAACTAAATCACCAAGCTCCTCTTTAGCTTCGTAAAGACCAGCCAGATCAGAAAAAAGTGTTTTTACTTGTCTTGGATTTAATACTTCGAAATAACCTTGAGAAAGCTTTTTAGCCATAGTTTCTTGGGCAGCCATTAGTTCACTACTGTTTTGACCTAACTTGCCCAATTTTTCATCTTGTAAATACTTTATTAATATATTTACTTGGGCATATTTGTTAGTTATAAATACAAAACTATAACACAATAAAAAAACCGCCATAGCAATTAATAATTGCTTAACAAAGTATTTAAATTTAACTAATTGAGGTTCTGAACTTGTAGCTATAAAATTTCCACTAGCTGCTTTAAGCTTAGTATCTACTAAAAAACGCCCAACCCACATAATGATAGACATTAAAATAATTGCTAATAAAACGGTTTCCATATAACGTACCCCAGTTTGGTTATTGTTCTAAATGTTATCAGATTTTTTTTATGGGATCAATCATTTGTTTTGTTGCTTTTACCCAGTTATTTTTGTAAAATCGACACTTTATATTAGTTTACTTAGTACTATTAAGGTTTTACATACAATGAACAAAACTTATGTCGTAAAAGCAAAAGATATTGAACAAAAAAACTGGTATCTATTAGACGCCAAAAACCTAGTATTAGGTAGGGCTGCGTCTAAAATTGCAACCATCCTATTAGGAAAACATAAACCCAATTACTCTCCAGATGCTGATGTTGGTGACTACGTAATAGTTATAAATGCCGGACAATTTAAAGTTACTGGCAACAAAACAGAAGATAAAGCTTACTATACTCATTCTGGAAGACCTGGTAATCTAAAAACAATAACTTTTGATAAATTAATTAAAAAGTCTGCTGAACAACTTTTAAAAACAACCATTAAATGTATGTTACCTAGAAATACTAGAGGCAGAAATATGTTAAAAAAACTAAAAGTTTATCAAAATGAAAATCACCCACATACTGCACAACAACCTAATCAATTAGAGGTTTAATATTTTATGGTAGCAAAAATTTATTATTATGGAACTGGTCGGGATAAGACTTCAGTTGCACGAGTTTTTATGTCTAAAGGTAAAGGTCAAATCACTATAAATAATAGGTCTTTAGAACAATATTTCGGTCCATCTTTTAGAATGATTGTCACCCAATCTTTAGAAACAGCTAATCTAATAAACCATTTTGATTTAAAGATTACTGTTGCTGGTGGCGGTTCTAGTGGGCAAGCTGATGCAATTAGATTAGGGATTTCTCGTGCTTTACTAGATTTTAACGAAGAATTAAGGCCTATACTACGTAAAGGTGGGTTCCTTACTAGAGATAAACGGAAAGTTGAACGTAAAAAATACGGGTTGCGCAAAGCAAGAAAGAAAGAACAATACTCTAAACGTTAAGAGCCTGTAGAACGTACACGGAATAATTTTAAAATTAAGGTAAATTTTTAAGATGTTAAAATTATTTCTTGTACGTTCCTGTGCAATAATATTTCTATAAAAAGTGGAGAAGTGAATATATGGCAATTACTAATAAACGTTCGGTTATAAGTTTATATTCCAATGCAGGTGATTCAGATAGCCATAAAGTAAGAATAGTTTTACACGAAAAAGGGGTAACATTCGACGACATAAATATAACTTCTTCCCCTAAAGCCAGAGAAGAAATTGCAGAATATAACCCATATGGCACCGTACTAACATTAATGGATAGGGATTTAGTGTTATTTAAATCAGGAATTATTATTGCTGAATACATTGATGAACGATTCCCTCACCCACCGTTATATCCGGTTTATCCAGTTTTAAAAGCTCGTAGTAGACTTATGATTTATCGTATTGATCACGACTGGTATAGTTTAATGGATCAAATTTTAAATTCTGAAACCCAAGAAATAAAAAAAGAAAAGTTACGTCAAGATTTATTAGATAGCTTACTTAGTGTAACTCCAATTTTTGCAGAAAATCCTTATTTTTTTAGCGAAGAATTTTCTTTAGTGGACTGTTGGATAGCCCCATTATTATGGCGCTTACCAAAAATGGGAATAGAAATACCAAAAACTGCTAAATCTATTCTTAGCTACAGGGATAAAATTTTTTCAAGAGCTTCTTTTCAAGCTAGCTTAACAGAAGTAGAAAAAGCCATGTGCTAATTGAGTATGAAAAATTTTGAATTAAGTTTAACTAATACCTATTTACTTAATCCTAGAACAAGACATTTAGAATTTAAAATCCTTAATAATTACCATCTTAAATTTAAACCAGGTCAATTTGTTACTCTCAATTTTGAAAAAAATTCAGAAATAGTTCGCAGAAATTTTAGTATTGCCAATACACCAAAATATACTGCCGATACTCTTAGCATAGAAATAGCTGCTACTTTTGTACCGAATGGTATAGCTTCAACTGCACTATGGAATATGAAAATAGGAGATCACATTCAAGCTAACGGACCTTTTGGGATTTTTGTATTAAAACCAGAAGATCTTACTACTACTAAACGTTATATTTTAGTAGCAACTGGTACTGGTGTTACACCATATCGCTCTATGATAGATAGCCTGCAACAATTATTAGAACTACCCGATCTAACTGTTATATTAATATTGGGTGTTAGAAATTCTTCAGAATTGTTGTATGGTAACGAATTTATTAATTTTGCTGAACAACAACCTAAATTTAAGTTTATAGCCTGCTATAGTAGAGAAGAACTAACCAACCTAAAATCTCAAGCCTCTAGCAAAGAAAGAGTGGCTAGCGGAGAGGTGTATGAATACAATGGCTATGCGCAAAAAAAATTAACCCAATTAAATATTAACCCTGAACATGATTTAGTTTATTTATGTGGTAATCCTAATATGATAGACGAATCATTAACTACATTGGAGAATCTAGGTCTGCCAAGAAATAAAATCAGAAGAGAAAAATATATATCTTCAAAGTAAGGGTCGGTAGAGGTTAAATAAAGGACAGCTGAAGAACAGCTGATAGAATAGTTACGTAAATAATAATATAAATACTAGTGTGAATCCAATTAGTGCCCCAACAACAACCTTTAAGTCATTCTGAGCGTTTTTTTTCATAATACCACCTTTCATCATATATATGTTACCATTTTTTTAGCTTGTTAATTTAAAATTTAGTTTATTTTTAAAAATTTTGCCTGTTTATAACATTACAGCGAAATACATAAATGCTGAATGTCCAAACCTGTAAAAACACAACTTGACGATTCTATTCCATAAATAATATATATGCAACCGGCTTAAATCTCCCCCCCACTATCCTTTTCCAAAACTAAAATAGCATCCGTTACCGGATTGGTAATGGATGTGAACTCTAAATTAAATCCACCAATTTTTGACGATAAATACATACTAGAAGAACTGCCTCCATCTAAATTAATTGCATCTTTACACTGTAAAAATTGCATAGCATTAGCAAGTTCTGGAATTGTCATATTCGAAGTTACCACGAATTTCCAAAATCCATTTTCTAAAACACAAATAGCACTTCTAGCATGTTGGCTATTTACAAAAGAAGAAGATATTTTTTCTTGAGTATAGTTTGATAATACATCGTGATTCCTAATTAAAATTGGTGCACCACTAGTTATAAAATCTACTGTTTGCCACAATAAGTATTCTTCTGATCCAATTTGAGGAAAAATTTCTACCGAAACTTTTGCTGATTCTAATCCATCAATAGATTCATTTTGTTGGTAAACATATGCTGATTCATCATTTTGTTTAATTAAAATATTTGGATAATCGATATTTAAATGCGTAAATTCTGGATGAATACTAGAATATAAAGCTGCTTTTGCTTTAAGATTTTGCCTATTATTTAATTTTGGATCAACCTGAGGATTAAAATAATAAACTGGTAAATTTAAATCTCCAATTTGTACCAAAGTTTTAGTTTTTAATCGATCTATTAACGTTAAATTACCATTTGATTTCCAACCAATAGCAGCACGCGGTTGGTATGCAATACCATGCCAAGTACCAGCTACCTTTAATGGACCTGCTGGTACAAAAAAAGTAGGTTCTACTTCTCTAAAAAATCCACCATTAATTGCAATTAATGCATGGTATTTACGAGCAATATGCGACACGAAGTCAACATTTTTACCAGTAACTTTAGCAAGAGCATTGATAATTTTATATTTATTAGGGTTTACTGTAACTGTGTGAAGTAATTTCTGTTCAACTATGACTGTTTTATAATAACAATCATCTTCTTCCGGTTTATGATCGGAATAACCAATTAATGGGTTATTCAGTATAAAAAATAATAGTATTAATAATAATTTTTTAAAGTATTTTAACATATGTTTACTACTTGGCGTTTAGCCCCCCAAGTACCGCAAGGACCAGAAAAAACACCAGGACATTTATTACCACAATTTATACATAGCCCATGATCAGATAAATTATATTCCAATATACTATGCCAGTCCCTCTTGATCAAACATCTACCGCACTGGATACAATAAGTACTACTACCGCCAGCATCATGTACATTACCAGTATATACATAGTGTAAGCCATTAGTTCTAGCAATATTTCTCGCTCTAGTAAGAGTAGTAAGCGGAGTTGGATTTTTATCTAACATTCTCCAATCAGGATGAAATGCCGTAAAATGTAACGGAACATCTGGTCCTAAATTCTGTAAAATCCATTTACTCATTTGATCAATTTCTTCACTAGAATCGTTTTCATCAGGAATTAATAAAGTAGTAATTTCAAACCAAACATCAGTTTCATGTTTTAAATAAACTAAAGTATCTAATATATCTTGTAAATGCGAACCAGTAAGTTTATCGTAAAATCGTTCGGTAAAGGCCTTTAAATCAATATTAGCAGCATCTATATATTTATAAAATTCTTTTCGCGGCTCGGCGCACATATAACCTGCAGACACCGCTACTGTTTTAATCCCCAAAGCATGACACTCCTTAGCCGTATCTATAGCATACTCCATAAATGGTACTGGATCATTGTAGGTAAACGCTATGCTAGGACAACCTAATTTTTTAGCTGCAACTGCAATAGTTTTAGGAAAAGCCTCTTTTGATAATGTATCTATTTCTCTAGATTTACTAATATCCCAATTTTGACAAAATTTACAAGCTAAGTTACAACCTGCAGTCCCAAAAGATAATACTGGAGTGCCTGGTAAAAAGTGATTCAATGGTTTTTTCTCAATAGGATCAATGCAGTATCCACTAGAACGGCCATAGGTAGTTAAAATGATCTCATTGCCTAGTCTTGCTCTAACGAAGCATAACCCTCGTTGTTGGTCATGCAATTTACAAGCACGCGGACATACATCACATTGGATCCTACCATCACTTAGTTCATGCCAATATTTGGTAGATCGATTATATTTAGAATTATCTAGTTCATTTTTCATATACTTTTAATTATAGGATTAATAATATGGGTTTTTCTAAACAACCAAATGTTGCTGGCAGTTTTTATCCTGGTAAGAAATTAACCCTACAGCAAACTATAACAAATTTGCTAACAGAAGTTAAAACTACTGAATCAAGACCGCCAAAAGCTATTATCGCCCCTCATGCTGGATATATCTATTCTGGTTATACCGCAGCAGTTGCCTATAAATCTTTATCTAGTCTAAAAAACCAAGTAACTACAGCAATATTAATTGGTCCTGCACATTTTGTCCCATTTTTTGGGATTGCAACTATGTTTGCTGATGAATTTATTACTCCCTTAGGGGCTGTTGAAGTAGATCAACAAGTAATACGTACTGCATTACAATTAAAACAGGTAACTGAATTGGAAGCTGCTTTTCAAAAAGAACATTGTTTGGAGGTACAGTTACCTTTTTTAAGCCATGTTTTACCACATTGTAAAATTGCACCTTTTTTAGTTGGTAATACTAGTTATTTAGAAGTAGCAGAATTATTGAAAAAAGTTTGGGGCGGCAATGAAACTATTATAATAGTAAGCTCTGATCTTAGTCATTACCATGATTATGAAACAGCTAAAAAACTCGATAACGATACTTCTAATGCCATAGAAAATCTCCACCCAGAAAAAATGGATCCTAATTCAGCATGCGGAAAACTAGCAATTCAGGCATTATTACAATGTGCCATTGATTTCGGTTTAAAAATAACTAAGCTAGATCTAAGAAATTCTGGTGATACCGCTGGCGATAGATCTAGAGTTGTAGGTTATGGAGCATATCATTTATGTTAAAAAATATAAGTCTCTCAGATCAAAAAATTCTAATCGGACTAGCAAAAAGATCTATTGACTACGGATTTTCCAATCCACAAGGCCGATTACCAATTAATTTAAATTCTTATTCAGAACCATTAAGACAAAAAAAAGCTTGTTTTGTAACATTAGAAAAAAATAAACAATTACGAGGTTGTATTGGTACATTAATGGCTAGAAGTCCATTAGCACAAGAAGTGGTAGATAGTGCTTTTTCTACAGCATTTTTAGACCAAAGATTTTTTAAAGTAACCCCTAACGAATTCCCAGAGTTAACAATCCATATATCAGTTTTAACTACCCCAGAAATAATAAATTTTACTTCAGAACAAGATCTATTAACCAAAATAAGACCAAACATAGACGGATTAATTCTAAAAGTTGGTAACAATACCGGCACTTTTTTACCATCAGTATGGGAACAACTCCCTAACAAGCAAGATTTTTTAAGAAACTTAAAAAATAAAGCTGGATTACCAATAGATTATTGGTCTAATAAGGTAGAAGTTTATCGATACGAAACAGAAATGTTTGGTGAAGATTAATTACTACTGTCATTGTCTAAGGAACGTGCACTCCATAAGTTTCCACATTTTGTCTCGCGCCATCCTGGCGCTCGCCCTACGGGCGCGCTGAGGCGCGACAAAAATGTCTATCCTGACATTTTTTGAAATTGACCAGGTTAACTTTTCACGCTATTTTTAATTCAACTACCTGGTCAATTTACCATAAATGTTACAACTTATGGAGTGCACGTTCCTAAAGCAAAAATGTAAATAAAAAATTATGAAAACTTTCTGCTTCGTTATAAACTTCAAAAGTATTCTCTCCTTTTTCTTTAACATGATACATAGCTATACCAGCATTTGTAATCATGGTAGCCGGTTCTTTACCGTCTTGAGGATAAAAACTTATTCCCATATTAAAAGCAGCTATAATTTCTTGACCATCCAAGTTGTATGGTTGCATAATATTTTCAAACAATCTTTGTATTATCTTATAAAAAGATTCCAGGTTAAAATTTTCAGATGTTATTACTATTACAAATTCATCATCATTTAAATGGGCAACAGTGTCTTGTTCTCTAACATTCTTTTTTAATCGTTGCCCAAAAGTTTTTATTAATTGGTTACTAACAATATCTCCACATTTATCACGTATATCTTTAAAAGAATGTAACCCGACAAACAACACTGCTATATAGCTATTGTTGCGTTGTGCATAAGCAATATACTGGTGTAAACGATCTACTAATAAGTATTTATTGGGTAATTCTGTTAGAGGATCAAACATCACTTGATTTTCCAATTGCTGTTCTGGTTGCTTTTTTGGAGATATATCATAAAAACAGTAGGTAATTTTAAAATTTTTTCTTATATTGTCCTGCTCATGTTGTTCGATAATAGTATGTTGTTCAAGATAAGTGCCATTTTTCATTTCGACTTCGTATCTTATTTGGTTATTTTGATTAGCATTGGCATATTGAAAATATTGTAAAGAAGTAGCAGCTTTAGTCTGCATATGCTCAAGCATCTTGCTTTTACCTTGATTTAAAATATCAACAGAAATATCCCATATTTCTATAAATTTTTGATTGTATAAAAGTATTTTATTATCTTCATCAATAATAATAATTCCTATTGGTATAATTTCGATAGTCTCTTTTATTAATAAAAACTCTTCTGATAATGTTTTGGAATTAGTCATTATATTCCTTAATATTTACAAATTTATAAAACTTACAAACTTAATATTAATTTTAGTTAATCAACATGTAACTATCTAGGTGGTTATACATCGTTCTTTTGGCTTAAAAAACATAGTGTAGTTACACTTGTTTTCTCATAAAACCCTGAAATTATTTCTGTAGAACTGTCTGGTATCTGGTAATAGTTTAGGAGCAAATACCGCTAAAGCATTTGCTAAAATGCAACATACAAAAGTTAGCTTTATCTAATTTTATATTTCACTGTAATACTAAATTAATGACTATGAGCATGATCATGACCACATTCATGATTATTTAATTTTTTTATTTCTTCTTTTGCTAAACCAGTACATCTTGCAATAACACTACAACATATCCCTTCTTCTAACATTTTTAATGCTATAAATTTAACTGTTGCCAACTCTAATGTTTGAGTACAATCATGTATTACATCAACCATATATTTTCACTCCTGTTTTTTTAAATTAGTTACAAATAATTATA
>CAIVQA010000099.1 GCA_903907935.1 uncultured Francisellaceae bacterium | reverse complement strand
CTTTGACAATAGATGCCGCCTATATTAAGGCATGGGATACGGCTAATCCTACTGGAGTTTTAGCTGCGATAGCTAAAGCTACTCCTAGCGTGAAAACAGAATTAGATGAAATAAAGAAGCTATTTGATAAGGCAGAAGCAGCAGCTAAAGCAGCGGCAGATTCAGCCAAAACCCAAGCTATACAGAAAGCAGTAACTGCTGCGATAGGTAAGTGCCGAGATGCTGAAACAGCTTATAATCCTGGTGGAACTGCAGCAGGGAATGTTGATACTTTTAATGGAGCAGTAACTGGAGCAATAGATGCTTTAGTTCTGGAGTTAGGGAAAGCACCAGCATCATTGACTGTTCCCGCAGCTGATATAAAACAATGGAATAAAACGACACCAACTGGAGCTTTAGCAGGTATACCTGCTGTAAAAGGTGATTTAGACGGAATAAAAGATATATTCGACAAGGCAGAAGCAGCAGCTAAAGCAGCAGCAGAAAAAGCTGCCGCCATAAATGCCGCCAAAGCAGCTGCAACATCTGCCCAAGCAGCAGCAGCATCTGCCCAAGCAGCAGTAGCATTAACCAAAAAAGAGCTATCAGAACTAGAAGTTCTTCTACAAAAAGTAATTGCTGAAAACTCAGAACTCCAAACAACACTAAAAAAACAACAACAAGAATTAACTAATGCAAAAAGCGGGATAGGTACAGCCGAAACAAAAGCAAGCTTAGCACAAGCAGAGGCTGATGCAGCAGATGTAGAAGCTAAATTACTAACTGCTACAACCGACTCTGCAAAAGCCACTGAAACAAAAGCAAGAGCAGCTGAACAAAAAGCTACAGAAGCCAAAACAGAAGCTACAAAAATCCAGAAAACAGTAGAAGATACAAAGGAAGCAGTAATCAAGGCCAGTGACGAAGCCCGAGCTGAGAAGAATTTTAATGCGGCTATAATAAATGACAAAGAGTATAAAGAATCAAGTGCTGCTGAAAAGCTTACAGCGCTTAAAAACTTTAAACTTGCCATTGAAGCTAGCAAAGAATTTGGTAAATATGAACAAGCTAAGTATCTAGAATTAATAAAAAAAGAACAAACAAAACTATATAGCAATAAAGTGGATCCGGTAACTTGGGAATTTAAACCATTTTTGCCAGGAGATCCTGCTAATGTTGCTAAAAAAATAGCTGATCTTGAAGTTAGAGCTGGAATTACTACACAAGCAGATATTGACGCAAAAGATTGTGCAATTTTTTGTAAAAGTAAAGCGGCTAATTTTAATAAAATGGGAGATATTATTGAAGAACTAAGGGACCATGATACAAGTGGTGAAGTAAGAAAGCTATTAACTGAAATAGTTGATCAATTATCCGAAATGAAAGAAATGCCTAAGTTCGCATCTACCATAGATGAGCAAAACAATAAAAAAAATCCAGCAAAGCAAGCAAAAAAAGCAAAAATACGAAAAGATATAGTCAAACTAGAAGAAAAGTTAGAAGAGCGCAGTATAACGTCTTTAAATGATACCCTTAAAGTTCTTAATTTATTACGAAAAAATGACGAAAATGATGGAGTAACCCATAGGCACTTAAGTTATTTTCAAAATCAATTAAATAGTTTAGTTAGGCATAACGGTGATTTAAAGGCAGATTATAAGGACAAGACTCTTGTAGTTGTAGATAAGAAAACTGAGGAAAAACTTTTTGAGGCTAAGCATCATGAAAATAAGCTTCAAATTACTTCGGGTAACAAGTCCCCAACCAACGGAACTTTAGTTGAAATGGTTAAGACTGCTGCAGAGGCAGCAGAAAAACTTGGTCATACAGATTTTGTGATCAAAGGTTGTGGTAAACAACCTCAAACAGCCATAATGCTTTATTTATTAGCTAAAAATTCTGGGCTTGAGCCAACGTTTATTCCTGATAGTCCAAAAGATCACACCGGAATAAGAGTTGCAGATTTTATTAAAGAAAAAAGTAGTGATCCTGATTTTAGAGATTTAATAAACATTTATAATAAAGTTAAAGGTGCTGCTACTCCTCTTAGTAAAGATTTAATGATAAAACTAAGAGATGCTGCAAATACCATAGAATACGAGGCTCCTAGAATTGCTCCTAAACCAGGAGCTGGACCAGGCGGCGGCATGTAGGTAATATGTAAAAAGAGGGGCAATTGAAGCATCAATGATTGAGTTATTTTAATGAATACGTTTATTTATGGGAAAAATTTTGTGTATACTAATTCTAAAGAGCAATTGATTTTTGTATATTTATACGATATGCAATGTAGTATATGACTTTTTCTATTCTTGAACACTGTGTCGACTTTGATTGGGATAATAATAATCAATATAAAAATTTTATTAAGCATAATGTTATACCTTGGGAATGCGAGCAAATTTTTTTCAATAAGCCATTATTAGGAATATGCACTCCATAAGCTTCCGCATTTTGAAATTGACCAGGTTATCTTTTTATATAATTTCTAGTTTAGCTTCCTGGTCAATTTACCATAAATGCTACAGTTATTTTGTGCACATTCCTTATTGCAAGAAGACACAAAACATTCACAATTAGAAAACAGATTTTATGCTCTAGGAATAACTGATTTTAATAGATGTTTATTTATTGTTTTTACTATAAGAAATAAGTTAATAAGAGTTATATCAGCAAGAGACATGAGTAAAAAGGAGCGCAGCATTTATGAAAAAGAAAGAGATACCCATCTTTAAAAATGAAGGAGCGGAAAGAGAATTTTGGTTAACTCATGATTCAAGCGAATATATTGATTGGAGTAAAGCAAAACAAGTAAATGTTCCTAATTTAAAGCCTTCGACTGAAAACATATCCTTAAGGCTGCCAAAAAATTTACTAAATGATCTTAAGATTATTGCTAATAAGCAGGACATACCTTATCAATCTCTTATAAAAATATTATTATCAAGAGAAGTTAAATTGTTTAGAGATAGGTTATAGTTTGTAATATGTATTAGTTCCGACTTGTTTTTTAGAGTACCGAAAACTCATGTGTGTTTAGTATATCTTAATACAGCCCTTTAAAAATGGCGGTTGATATGCCATAATGAGACTCAAATTGGCAGATTTGTTGCCATATTGCTATAAATAAGGGTATATGCAACTAATAAATCGAGTTTTTTTACCGCCTAAACAATCTTATTTTTTATTTGGTCCAAGAGGTACAGGAAAATCTACTTTAATCAGGCAACTTTATCCACAAGCATTATGGTTAGATTTTTTATTGCCAGATCTAGAAAGAAAATACCGGGTACATCCGGAATATATTTTTGATTTTTTGCGCGGACAACATCCTGATCAGCAAAAAATAATTGTTATAGACGAAGTGCAAAGAGTTCCAAGTGTTTTAACCGTAATTCATTCTATTATAGAAAACAATACCGGTTGGCAATTTATATTAACTGGATCTAGTGCTCGCAAATTAAAAAAAGAAGGAGTTGATTTATTGGCAGGAAGAGCACTTAAATGTACTCTGCACCCATTTATGGCGATAGAATTAGAAAGCCAATTTTCTTTAGAAAAAATTCTTAAATATGGTTCTTTGCCTCTAATATTTACTGCTTTGGAGCCAATAAAAACTTTACAATCATACATTGATCTTTATTTAAAAGAAGAAATTCAACTAGAAGGATTAGTGCGTAATTTAGATCATTTTGCACGTTTTTTAGAAATTGTTAGTTTTTCTCATGGATCTATATTAAATGTTACTAATATAGCTAGAGAATGTGGGGTAAAGAGAAAAACAGTAGAGAGCTATATTTATATTTTAGAAGATCTATTATTAAGTTTTAAATTACCAATTTTTTCTAAGAGAGCTGGGCGAGAGTTGAGTAGTCATCCTAAATTTTATTTATTTGATTGTGGTGTATTTAGAGCTTTGCGTCCTACTGGCCCCTTGGATCGCCCTGCAGAAATAGAAGGGGTAGCTTTGGAAGGATTAATTGCTCAACATTTAGTAGCCTGGAATAATTACAATAATAATAAAGCTAAAATTTCCTTTTGGCGTACTAGATCAGGATTAGAAGTGGATTTTATAGTGTATGGGGCAACAATATTTTTGGCCATAGAAGTTAAACATTCTAAACAGATCGGCAATCATGATCTAAAAGGTTTAGAAGAATTTTTAAAAGATTACCCTATGGCTAAGGCAATATTACTTTATTGTGGATCCGAACGTTTTATGATTAGAAATGTTTTGTGTATGCCTTGCGAGGAATTTTTGCGTTCGTTAAGACCAAATAAAGATTTAATATTTTAAATACAGTCATCATATTATCATACGAGTTATATTAATGAATGAGTTAATTGTTTTTGTAATGTTTCCACCTCTGATATAGGTAATTCTGTAACTTCGGCAACGGTAGCAATTGGGAATCCCTTTTTTAGTAAATTAATTGCTATATGTTTGGCTTCTTCAATTTTACCCTGAGCTATGCCTTTAGTTAAACCTTTAGCCTCACCCCTAGCTATACCATCTTTTTCAAATTTACGTGCCAATGAACCCATAATTGAACCCATAATTTTCTCCTTTATGATCGTAATATTATCTAATTGTTTAAGAAATTCATTAGTATTCCTAACATTACCAATGCTTATTATATAGTATAAATTAGATTCTATGTAAGATACTAGTAGATTTTCGTCAGAACCAATGTGTTTATAAGTATCTATAATTAATTGTTTTAAATCGTTAATTATTAATAATAAATCTCGATCTCTACTATGCTTCTGTAGATATTCCATTAAACCAACTAGGCGATGCTTTTTTATATCGTCGTCAGTAAAACGAGAGATATCAATTAAATGAGCTGGTTTTGCTAAGGTTTGTTCCGCAAAAGCACGATCTGCAAATAAATCTAAAATATCTAAACTATAAGGATATTGTTGTTTATCTTCTTGTTCTTGATAAAATAATATAGGAAATACTATTGGTAAAGTAATTTCTCCAGGGTGTTGTTGTAAATGATGGTCAATAATTGCTAGCTGATATTTTAAGATCCGAAGTGGCATTAGTTTTTTAGGGGAGCTTTGGTGTTCTATGATGATATAAATATACATTCCAGCTTCCGTATTAGATTTACTGTAATACACTATATCGGAGAATTGCTGTTTTAAATCTTCATTAATATATGAATTATTACAAAATACTAAATTATCAAGATCTATTTTTACTAATACTGATTTTGGTAAATGAATACTTAAAAAATCTCTAGCAATTTTAATATTACTTAAACTTGCTCTAAATACCTTGTCGTGGGGATTTTTAAGATTATTCATTAGCGATAGTGTTCCTACTTTATTTCGTTTTATTTACTTTTAATAGGAATAAATATAAATGAATAAACAAATATCTTTTATAGTGTTTTTGCTAAGGAACGTCTATGGAACGCCCCGAGTTGTCAAGAACTTTTTAAACTTTGAATAATTAAATGCAAGATGCATACGTCTATTCGGTATGAAACTAATACATATTAATTTTGACGATTAGCGTATTACTTAATGTGATTACTCCGGTTAATCATAAAAAGCACATCTTCGTTAGCATTTATATAATTAATTGTAATGTTGGTATGATAGTTTTTAAAAACCCGAAAGATTTCGTCTACAAATCCTTGTCCAACAATTCTTATGTCTTTAAAATCTAGGGTAATGATTTTAAATTTTTCTAAATTTCTTAAGATCCTTTTAGCTTGAGAACGAGAAATATAACGTTCTTCTCCAAATTTACTTAGTGCAACAATAATTTCTGTTTTATTAAATTCGTGTGATTCTGGATCTTGAAAAGCAACAAAAAGCTCTTTTATATTTTTACAAGCATTAGCTGTTATTTTTAGACTAACTGTTGTGCCTTTTTTAGTTTCTAGTTGTTCTAAGAACCAATCGTTTTCTGGATTAAATCTAGTAAAACATAAATTATTGGCAATTAATTTAAATTCATCAAAAATTCGTGAAGTAAAAAATATACCTTCACCAGTATGGTTATAAGGGTCGCTGGTAAATTTACCTTTAGTTAATTGTAATACAGCTTCTCTAAGATCTGATGCTTTTAATAGATCTGCTATTCTTTTAAATGCTCCAATGCCATCATCTGCTATTGTTAATGAAATTTCGTTATTTTGATTTAATGCTTCAATAGTTAAATTATTCCCATAAGAATGGTCTATGGCATTATTAATTATTTCGGTTAAACCATACTCACAAATGTCGTATACATTTTTATTTAATGGAGATAAAATTTTATTAAAATAATTTTTAACTATATTAAATTCGTCTAAAGGATCTTGTAACTTAAAGGTTGCAGTTATTTTGTTATCATCTGGTACAACATAACAAATATTTCTAGTGGTTCCAGTTTTTAATATTTTATTGTCTTTTATTAAATGTTTTAAATGTCTTAAAACAGTAGTTCTTGCTATTTGTAACTTTTTTGCAGTAAAGCTAACAATATCATCATGGTGCTTGGTGATATTTTTTAAAATAAAAGTTTGAATTTCTTTAGATTGTTCCATTTAATAATAAGTTTATAAAACATTACACCTAGAGTCAATAATGATTACGCCTAGGTGTAAAATGGAGCTGGTATTGTACTTGATTATCTTAAATAAACGTCCATAATAGATATAACAAGTCTAAAATGGACGTTTATTATGTATCTTAGTCGACATATAGAAAAAAAATTAAAATTTACAAGTCAACATGCTAAAGTTGTTTTATTAGTTGGAGCGCGCCAAGTAGGGAAATCGACATTATTATCTCATTGTTTTCCTAATATACCTCATATTACATTTGATCCAATCCAAGATTTTTATAATGTAAGACAAGATCCAGATTTATTTCTTAAACAATTTAATACGCCAGTAATATTGGATGAAATCCAATTTTACCCAGAAGTGTTAAGTGCAATTAAACGTAAAGTTGATCAATCAACTGCTCCTGGACAATATTTTTTAACAGGTTCCCAAAATTTAAGTGTTCTTAAAAATGTATCTGAAACTATGGCAGGGAGAGTAGCTATTTTACAATTATCCCCACTAACTATTCATGAACTTCATTCTAATGCGGCTGTTGAGCAACATTGGCTGCCACTTCTATTAGAAGAACCTGAAAGTTTACCAGTAAAGTTTAAAGGGATCTTGAGTTCTTTTTTTCTTTGGAAGTCTTTATGGCAAGGTGGTTTACCAGGTTTAATAGATCTTCCAATCGAAGCTTACCAAACAATTTTTCAATCTTATATTCAAACTTATGTAGAAAGGGATGTTCGTTTATTAGAAAATATTCAAGATCTTCGATCTTTTGATCGGTTTATTAGAGTAGTAGCAGCATTATCTAGCCAAGAAATTAATTTAACCCAATTAGGTGGAGAAATAGGGATCTCTTATAAAACAGTGTCACGTTGGCTTAATTTATTGAGTTATACTTATCAATGGTATCAACTAGATCCATATCATAGTAATACTTTAAAAAGAATTACAAAAAAACCTAAAGGAATTTTTTCGGATACTGGATTAGCCTGCCACTTAATACGATTAACCAGTGAGCAAGCTGTAGGATCATATCCACAATTGGGTTCTTTATTTGAATCATTCATTTTTAATCAAATAAATTCCATGTCAAATAGTTTAAATTTTCCAGCAAATTTATACCATTGGCGAACTAAACATGGAGTTGAAGTTGATATTGTTATTGAAAAAGATGGCTGTCTTTTTCCAATAGAAATTAAAACCAAAAGTGTTTTATCGAAACAAGATGCTAAAGGAATTAAAATATTTCAAGAGACATATTCCAACAATTCTACAAAAAAAATAAAAAAAGGGGTTATTATTTATCCTGGGGAACATTGTTTTTATTTAGATCAAAATGTAATTGCTTTGCCTTGTCATGGTATATTTGGGTAATGTGCGTTTAGTATATTTGCTTTTGACTTATATTTTATGTAAAATTGGAATTAAATGCCAAAATTTCATGAGGATTGCTTGAGTACCTACACGCATCGCGTATTAGAAATAAAGTTAAAAGAATATCTAGGTTTTTTTTCGGTTGTTGGTTTGACTGGTCCTAGACAATCTGGTAAGTCCACATTGCTATTAAATTACCTTCCAGATTATCGTTACGTTAACTTTGATGATTTTAAAATGGTGGACTTTTTTGCCGAAGATCCAGAAAAATTTATGAGTATTTATGATAATAAAGTTATTTTTGATGAAATTCAAAGGGTACCAAAATTATTTAATTATATAAAAATAGCAGTTGATCAAGATAGAGAGACTCCAGGTAAATTTGTATTAACTGGATCAAGTCAATTCCAATTTATACAAGGAATTTCTGAATCATTAGCAGGTAGAATTGGGTTACTATCATTGTTACCATATCAATCTACAGAAATACCATCGCAGCTCAAAGAAGAAAGTATTTATAAAGGGTGTTATCCAGAATTAATTAATAAACAATTTGCCTTATGGCAAGATTGGTATTCATCATATATAGATACTTATTTAAAAAAAGATGTTAGTGCCTTAGCCCATGTGGGCGATAAACGAGAATTTCAAAAATTATTGCGATTATTGGCTAACAACACTTCTCATATTTTAAATATGTCTACCTATGCTAATGATATTGGTGTTGACGTTAAAACTATTAAACGTTGGATTGGTATTTTAGAAGCATCTTATATTATTTTTTTATTACCACCTTATTATCAAAATTTTGGTAAACGGATTGTTAAGAATCCTAAGATTTATTTTTATGATACTGGGTTGGTAGCGTATTTGGTAGGTATAGATACTTATAAACAATTTTTTTATGGACCAATGGCTGGAAGCTTATTCGAAAATTATGTTATTGCAGATCTTTATAAAAAAGAATTACATACTAAATCAAATGCAGAGCTGTATTATTATAGAGTTCATCAGGGAATAGAAATAGATCTAATTATTGATCGTAAATCAATGCGAGAATGGATCGAAATTAAACATAGTGCAACATTTAATATTCATTGGTTAAAGGCTATAGAAACATTAATACTACCAGAAGATCGAGGTTTTTTGCTATACACTGGTAAACCACAACCATATACTAAACAAATTCAAATAATGAATTATGTCGATTATTTTAATTGTTGGTAACTGCTCACCCACAGGTAGATTTTTAGAAGATCTACTTGGGTGCAGCTACAATTATTGTTTCATGCAATTTAGGAATTGATCTACTAATTTACTTGGAAGTTTGCTATTATAGTTTAATATGCAACAATTAATGATTACCAGATCTAAATATTTAGAAGAAATTAAGTTTGCCTTACAAGTAACTCCTGTTTGTGCATTAATAGGACCACGGCAATGTGGTAAAACTACTATAGCTAAACAAATATCTATTCAATATTTGCAACAAATGCCTAATCAAAAGGTGCATCATTTTGACCTAGAAGACTATCGTGATATAGCTAAATTACAAGATCCAATGTTGTTCCTTGGTTCATTAGAAGGATTAATTATTATAGATGAAATTCATCATTTGCCAGATCTATTTAAGAGTTTGCGGGTATTAGTCGATCAAAAACAATCAAGAAAATTTTTGATCTTAGGAAGTGCTTCACAAAAATTATTATTACAAACTTCGGAAACTTTAGCTGGTAGAATTAAATATATAGAAATGACCCCATTTTCTTTATTAGAGACTAATAATCAACAGCAATTATGGACTAGAGGTGGTTTTCCTTTAGCATATTTAGCTAGTTCAGATCTTATTAGTGATGATTGGCGTCGTTCTTATATTAAAACTTTTTTAGAAAAAGATATTCCTAATTTTGGGTTAAATATAGCTCCGCAAATGGTTAGGCGTTTTTGGGCAATGCTAACTCATTATCATGGCCAGATTTTTAACGCATCAGAAATTAGTAATTCTTTGGGTATTGATTATAAAACGGCGCAACATTATTTAGATCTTTTAGAATCAACTTTTATGATCCGTAGATTAAATCCATGGCTTGCTAATATTAAAAAACGACAGATTAAGTCACCAAAAATTTATTTTAGAGATAGTGGTTTATTTCATACTTTATTAGGAATTGTTGATCATCAACATTTAATAGAGAATCCCAAGTTAGGTGTTTCTTGGGAGGGTATGGCTATGGAACAAATTATTAAGATGCATCAGGCAGATAGTGAAGATTGTTATTTTTGGTGTACTCAGAATAATGCAGAACTAGATCTATTAATTGTTAAATACGGAAAAAAAATAGGTTTTGAGTTTAAATTTACTAGTAATCCTAAAATTACTAAATCTATGCATATTGCTATAAGTGATTTAGAACTAGATAATTTAATAGTTATTATTCCAGAAGGCGAAGAGTTTCCATTGCATGAAAAAATTATGGTGTGTGGTTTAGAGAAGTATGTTAGGTGCGATCAGTAAATTGTTGTTTTAACAATTGATTTACTAGTTCAGGGTTAGCTTTACCTTTACTTTCTTTCATTACTTGACCGACAAAAAATCCAAATAACTGTTCTTTACCGTTTTTATATTGAGTAACTTGTTCTGGGAATTTAGTAATTGTTTGCTCAATAATTTGTAAAATTAATGAGTGATCGGTTACCTGTACTAAATTATGTTGTTTGATTATTAGATCAGGATCCATAGGGGTGTTCCATGCTATTTCGAACACTTGTTTAGCAATTTTGCCAGAGATGGTAAGATCTGCAATTCGATTAATTAATTTGGCTAAAATGGCTGGAGTAATAGGGCAATTACTGAGATCTAAATCATGTTTATTTAATGCAGCCAATAGTTCACCAATGATCCAGTTAGCTATTAATTTAGCATGAGGTTTAGCATGCTCTACAGTATTTTCGTAAAATACTGCTAAATCTCTGTTACCTGTTAACAAATTTGCTTCGTAAACAGACAAATCGTACTGTTGTTGAAACCGGATCGATTTTTGTGGTGCTAATTCTGGTAAATTGTTTTTAATATTATTAATAAAACTTGGTTCTAAATAAACAGGTAATAGATCGGGATCTGGAAAATAGCGATAATCATTAGCTTCTTCTTTAGATCGCATTAGTTTAGTCATATTATTGTTTACATCGTATAATCTAGTTTCTTGCAAAATTTTTTCGCCAGCTTTGTTAGCTTCAATTTGTCGGTTAATTTCGTAATTAATTGCTTTTTCTATAAATTTAAAAGAGTTAAGATTTTTAATTTCTACTCTAGTACCAAAATCGGAACTTCCTTTAGGCCGTACCGAGACATTAGCATCGCAACGAAAAGATCCTTCTTGCATATTGCCATCACAAATATCTAAATATTTAACCAAAGAATGTAATGCCTTTAAATAGCTAACAGCCTCGATAGCTGAACGTAGATCTGGTTCAGAAACAATTTCGAGTAGCGGAGTACCTGCGCGGTTTAGATCTACACCGGTTAAGCCATTAAAATCTTCGTGTAACGATTTGCCAGCATCTTCTTCTAGATGGGCACGTTGAATACGAATGGTTTTTTTTGCTTGCTCTTCGGTTACAATTTCTAAATTTCCACTAATAACAATTGGTTCTTCGTATTGACTAATTTGGTAGCCTTTTGGTAGATCAGGATAAAAATAATTTTTTCTAGCGAATACCGATTTGGTAGCAATAGTAGCATTTATTGCTAATCCGAATTTTACTGCCATGGTTACTGCTTCTAGATTTAAAACTGGTAATACACCAGGTAAACCTAAATCGATAGCACAAGCTTGAGTATTAGGCAGGGAGCCATAATTAGTAGAGGATCCAGAAAAAATTTTTGATTTGGTTTTTAATTGTGCGTGGACTTCTAAACCAATAACTGCTTCCCAATTGTTCATATTAGTATACCTCTGGAACTTTTGTATGCCAATCTGTTACTTCTTGGTATTTATGGGCGCAATTTAAAAGTAAACTTTCTTGCCAATAATTACCAATTAATTGCATCCCAACAGGTAGGTTATTACTAAAACCTGCAGGAATAGAAATTGCTGGTAACCCAGCTAAATTAACACCACAAGCATAAAGATCAGACAAATACATTTTAATTGGATCAGATTTTTTTTCTCCAAAACCAAATGCTACTTCAGGGGTGGTTGGGGTTAAGATCAGATCAACATCTTTAAAAGCATTTTTAAAATCATCTGCGATTAATTGGCGTATTTTTTGAGCTTTTAGATAATAAGCATCGTAATAACCAGAAGATAGTACATAGGTGCCAATTAAAATTCTACGTTTAACCTCTTCGCCGAAACCTAATGATCTGGATCTTTTATAGAGATCGTCTAGATTAATCGGTTGTTCACAACGATAACCAAATCTAACTCCATCGTACCTAGCTAAATTAGAAGAACATTCTGCTGGAGCTATAATGTAGTAAGTAGGAATTGCTAGATTAGAGTGAGGAAAATCTATAGTTTTTATAGTGCAACCTAATTTTTGGTATTGTTCTATAGCTTGATTAATTAATTTGCCGATAGAAGGATCTAATTGATCATCAAAAAATTGTTTTGGGCAGCCAATTTTTAATCCAGCAAGATCATTATTTATATTTTTTAGATAATCTGGTACTTCTAAATCGTAGCTAGTAGAATCTTTTGGATCAAATCCAGCCATATATTGTAATAATAAAGCACAATCTTTAGCGGTTTTAGCAATTGGCCCAGCTTGATCGAGACTAGAGGCAAAGGCTACTATACCATAGCGAGAAATACGGCCATAAGTTGGTTTTAATCCAGTAACTCCACAAAAAGCTGCTGGTTGTCTAATAGAACCACCAGTATCGGTACCAGTTGCTCCTGGAACTAGTCTAGCTGCTACACAAGCAGTTGAGCCACCAGATGAACCACCTGCTACTTTATTAGTATTCCAAGGGTTATTAACTGGACCAAAATAACTAGTTTCGTTACTAGAGCCCATAGCAAATTCGTCCATATTAGTTTTGCCTAATAATACCGTATTCTGATCTTTTAATTTAGTGACAACAGTAGCATCGTAAGGCGCAATAAAATTGTCTAACATTTTAGAGGCACAGCTAGTTTTAATACCAGTAGTACAAAAAATATCTTTATGGGCAATAGGAATACCAGTTAGTGGAGAAATATTATTATTTTTTTTACTTAAAATTAGATCAGCATTTTTTGCTGCTGTAATCGCAAATTCTTTAGTAGTAGTAATAAAACAATTTAATTTTTTTTGTAATTTTATAATACGATCTAAAAAGCCATTAGTTAGCTCTAGACTAGAAAATTCTTTTTTGGCTAAACCAATGGATAGTTCTTCAATAGTTTTATTAAACATAAAATTAATTTTCTATAACTTGCGGTACTAAATATAACCCTGCTTCGACACTATGTGGTGGAGCTATTTTTTGGATAATATCACGAATATTCTCTTCGGTAACTACATCTGGTCGTAATCTTTGTTTTGCTTGAGGATCTGCATGGACCATAGGTTGAATATTACTAGTATCGATACTTTGTAGTTCTCCAACTAAATTTAAAATATTATTTAAATCGGCAATTAATTTATTTTTAAAAACAGTATTGTCTGGATGTATATCCAAATCCAATTTAGCTAATTCTGCTAATTTTTTTAGATCTTGTTCGGTAATTGTTGTCATACTTATTGTGATACCTAAGTTCTGTTTTTACAAATGTAGTTAATTTACCATTTTTTTTATGCTAAGTAACCATTTTTTCTAGAAGATTTTTTAAATTTTTAATTTCATTAATTGTTAATTTAGTTAAATTGGCAATTAAGTTAATGTTTAAACCTTTTTCTAGCATAGCTAAAGCAATTTCTTTTTTACCTTCTGATTTACCTTCATCATAACTTTGTTCTATAGCGGAATCATAATCCATTTCTTTTTTGAGTGAAGCCTCATAAGCATTTAATTCTTTTTCGTTCCAATTAAATTTGTTTAATTGATCGTATGCTTTTTTAATTATTGAATCATGTCCTATAATTTGGATTAAATCTTCGTCACTAGTTTCTTGTGCATACTTAAAAAAATAGCACCATTTTTCTATCATGGTAGATAATTGTTCTTTTGGTTTATTAAATTTTTTTAATTCTAAAAAAGTAAATGAAAAATCTTTTAGATCATGTTCTAAGCTATTGCAATCTAAAATTATATGATCAGATTTATAGTTAGCTTTTTTAGGGAACATTATAAAATCAGTAATTGCTAAAAATATTACTTTTTTTAGATTATGATATTTTTCTTTAACTTTAAGTTGAGAGCCATACGCTTTAGCAGCATAGTATTGTGCTCTTTTGATAAAATTTTTCTCTTTGGCTACTTGCATTTCTACAATATAAGAATTACCAACTTCGTCTTTGCATAAGACATCTAATATACTAGTTTTTTTAGCAGCTATTTCTGGATCTTGTACGGTTTTTAAAAACTCTATGTGTTTAATCGATTTTTTAGCCTTAAATTGTAATATATCATTTAAAAAATGGATTAAAATATCTTTGTTTTTTTCGCTGCCAAAAATTTTTTTAAAAGCGATGTCGTTTTGAGGATTGAAATATGTTGGCAGCATAAAAGGCCATTCTGATTCTGGTGTAATTTTTTTATATAGATACATATATACATCCAAAGAGTTCTTTTATAAATAACATATTTTATCAAATATTTGTGATGTTATTCATCCCAATTTAAAGTTCCACCAGTTTGGTATTCTGTAACTCTAGTTTCAAAGAAGTTTTTTTCTTTTTTAAGATCGATAATTTCGCTCATCCAAGGGAATGGATTATTGTTAGCGTTATATTGTTTAGGTAATCCAATTTGTAACAATCTACGATTAGCTATAAATTCTAAATATTCTCTAAATAGTTCAGCGTTTAATCCTAAAATTCCTCTTGGCATAGTATTAACTGCATATTTATATTCTAATTCTACCCCAGTTGTTATTATATTTATGGCTTCTTGCTGAAACTTTTCGGTCCAAAGATGAGGGTTTTCTATTTTAATTTGGTTAATAACATCTATTCCAAAATTTAAATGCATAGATTCATCCCGTAAAATATATTGAAACTGTTCGGCAGTTCCAACCATTTTATTGCGTCTGCCCATCGATAAAATTTGCGTAAACCCAACATAGAAAAATATACCTTCAAATACTACATAAAATGCAATTAAATCACGTAATAATCTTTGATCAGTTTTTAATGTGCCAGTTTTAAAGGTTGGATCACCAAGGCTTTGAGTAAATTGTAACGACCAAACTGCTTTTTCAGAAACAGATGGGATTTCTCGGTACATATTAAAAATTTTTGATTCATCCATACTTAAGCTTTCTACTATGTATTGATAAGAATGAGTATGTAATGCCTCTTCAAAAGATTGTCTTAATAAATATTGTCGGCATTCTGGATTAGTAATGTGCCTATAAACTGCTAATACTAAATTATTGGCGACTAAAGAGTCGGCAGTGGAGAAGAATCCTAAATTGCGTTCTACTATAGTGCGTTCATCAGGTGTTAAACCATCGTTGCTTTTCCATAAAGCAAGATCGGCAGACATATTTATTTCGTTAGGCATCCAATGATTAGCACAAGAGTTTAAATATTTATCCCATGCCCATTCATATTTAAATGGGACTAATTGATTAAGATCTGCCCGGCAATTAATGATTTTTTTATCATCAACATGAATTCTAGCTGCGTTCATTTCTATCATTTCTAAACCAGTAGCACCAGTTGTATTTATAGTTTCAGTTTCGCTCATAATCTTCTCTCCTATTGGCACGCCTCACAAGATGTATCGTCTATACTACATACTTTAGTAACTTCTACAGCATTTAAAGTACCGCGATCAACAGTAGATTTTTCGGTACTGGTTGCACTCAAACTACGTAAATAATAAGTGGTTTTTAAGCCTCTTAACCAAGCAGCTTTGTAAATTTGATCTAATTTTTTCCCAGAAGGATTAGCCATATATAAATTTAAAGATTGTCCCATATCGATCCATTTTTGCCTACGAGAGGCGGCATCAATTAACCAAATTGGATCAATTTCAAATGCAGTAGCATATTTTTCTTTAATATTTTGTGGAATGCGATTAATTTGTTGTAAACTTCCGTTAAAATATTTTAAATCGTTTACCATTACTTTGTCCCACAGATCTAATTTTTTTAGATCGTCTACTAGATATTGATTAACCATGGTAAATTCGCCAGATAGATTAGACTTAACATATAAATTTTGATATGTAGGTTCTATCGACTGAGATACGTTACAAATATTAGAAATTGTAGCTGTAGGAGCTATAGCCATAGTGTTAGAGTTACGCATACCATATTTACGAACTTTATCTCTTAATGTTTCCCAGTTTAAAGTTGTTTTAGTATCTTGATCTAAATAGATCCCACGATATTTATTTAATATTTGAATAGAATCTATTGGTAAAATGCCTTTGCTCCATAATGATCCTTCGAAACTTGGGTAACTACCGCGTTCTTTAGCTAAATCATTAGAAGCAGAAATTGCATAATAACTAAAATACTCCATAGAAAGATCTGCAAATTCTACGGCGGCTGTGGATGCATAGCAAATATTTAGTTTGTATAAAGCATCTTGAAAGCCCATTATACCTAAACCAATTGGTCGATGTTTTAAATTAGAAGTTCTGGCTTGTGGTACTCCATAATAATTTAAATCGATAACGTTATCCAGCATCCTGATAGCAGTTTTAATGGTTTTTTCAAGCTTTTTATGATCTAATCCTTCGCTCGTGACATGTTGAGCTAGGTTTACACTTCCTAAGTTGCATACTGCGATTTCATCAATAGAACTATTTAATGTTATTTCTGTACATAAATTAGAACTATGAACTACACCGCAGTGTTGTTGTGGTGATCTTAAATTAGAAGGATCTTTAAATGTAATCCAAGGATGGCCAGTTTCGAATAACATACCTAACATTTTACGCCATAGATTAATTGCAGGCAGTTGTTTAAAGTTTTTAATTTTGCCAAATTTAGCTTTTTCTTCATATTCTATATAAGCATGCTCAAACGCATCACCATATAAATCATGTAGATCAGGAGTTTCGTCTGGAGAAAATAGAGTCCACTCTTTATTTTCTAAAACTCTTTTCATAAATAGATCTGGGATCCAATTGGCGGTATTCATATCATGAGTACGACGTCTTTCGTCACCAGTGTTTTTGCGTAATTCTAAAAAATCTTCAATATCTAAATGCCAAGTTTCTAAAAAAGAACATACTGCACCTTTACGTTTACCACCCTGATTAACTGCAATAGCAGTATCATTAACAACTTTTAAAAATGGAATAATGCCTTGCGATTTACCATTGGTGCCTTTAATCCAAGCGTTCATAGCTCTTACTGGAGTCCAATCGTTACCAATTCCACCAGCGAATTTTTGTAATAAAGCATTGTCTCTAATAGCGCCATAAATATTATGTAAATCGTCTGGAACAGTAGATAAAAAACAACTAGATAATTGTGATTTAACTGTTCCAGAATTAAACAATGTTGGAGTAGCACTCATAAAATCGAAATTAGATAGTATTTCATAAAATTCTATAGTTTTTTCGGTTTTATTTTTTTCGTTAAGTGCTAAGCCCATAGCAACTCGCATAAAAAATACTTGCGGTAATTCGTAGCGTATTTCATTGTCGTGTAAAAAATAACGATCGTATAAGGTTTGCAATCCTAAATAGTTAAATTTAAAATCTTTTTCTGGTTTAATTGCTTTACTAAGTTGTTCTAAATCAAAAGTATCTAGTCTACGATCTAATCTACCTACTTTAATACCATATTGAATAGCATTTACTAAAGCTAAACCATAATATCTAGATAATTGTGCTTGAGTGTTAGTATTTGGTATATGTAAGATTTTTGTAACTTCTTTCCGGATAGAATGCAATAATAATCTAGCAGCAACGTTACTATAATTTGGTTCGGTTTCTATTAGGGTACGAGCGCTCATAACAAGACTTTTATAAACATCTTTTATAAGAACACCTTCGAATAAATTTTTTAGAGTATCTTTGATGATAGGATTAGGATCGGTTGATTCTAATCCATTGCAGGCTTCGGTTACTATTTCCCCAATTTTTTCTAAATCTAAAGGGATTTTTTGACCATTTTCTAAGGTTACATTTATGATAGACTGTTCAGATTTATCTTGCTGTTGTTCGCGTAATTTACGGTGTTCTTCTCGGTATAATACATAAGAACGGGCTATTTTATGGAACCCATTACGCATTAAAGCTAATTCCACTTGATCTTGAATATCTTCGATATGAACACTTTGGTTAATTTTTAAATATCTACCTAGAGATCCGCATATTTCTCTAGTTAATTGGGCAACAATATCATGAATACGTATCGAGTCGTTATTTTCTTTACCCTCTTCTTCTAAAAAAGCTTTAGTTAGAGCTATAGAGACTTTAGTTGGATCGAAGGTTACAACTGTGTGATTACGTTTAATAACTTTTAATGATTTTGTTAGTTCTTCGACAAGGTTTGTACATTTTTGATCTGTTTGATCTTTTGTAACAATAGACATATTAAAAGCTCCACATTATATGTAATAATTAGCCAGTAATATCAATATATAGTTGATATGTTTTCTTTGTTATACAATATAATGTGGTTATAGAGATTATGCAACTTAAAAATCTACCAGGTGGCTTTATTTTACTACTAATAATAATACCCTTTTAATTACTCTTCATCATCATCTGGCAACCATAGATCTCCAAGATGAATTTCTATAGCATCAAATGGTGCAGCACGAATTAAATCATCTCCTCCAAAAGAATTAAGCAACATCCATTTTTGATCTTCTCTTAAATAAATTTCTAGGGTTTTTTGATCTGGATTAATTAACCAAACATGATCTACTTTGGCTTTAGCATAAATTGGAAGTTTTTTTACTCGATCTATACTGGCGGTTTTTTTAGAAAGAACTTCACACACCCATTGTGGAGCAATTTCGAAATAGGCCTTATTGGTAGGGAGTTTAGGTACAATTTCTCTTCTCCAACCAGCAAGGTCTGGAACAAGTACATTTGAACCAAGATGAATTTCTGGTTCATCTAAAATCCACCAACCACCTGGTCCGTTATCTCTGCCTCTATCAAAAGGTCCCGTTAGTTCATCACCCAATATAGAAGTACTTCTTGCATGTCTAGGACCAGGGCGGGGCATAACTATTAATTCACCATTAATAATTTCCCCAATTAAATGTTCTGGTAATGCTAAAATATCACTATAAGTTGCAAATTTTTTTGCTTCTATGCCCATAAATGCTCTCCTTAGCTAAAATTATATAGTTATTATGCAATCTGATCTAGCCAATTTATAAGAAATTTCGAATGTTCTTCTAAATTATTTAGATTTTTAAAAGTAATTCCTAATAAACTAATACCTTGAATACTAGCAATAAAATTCATTGCTAATTGTTTAGCAGTAGTCGACTTAGAAATATTTAAAGCATTAAATTGAACCTCACACCAAGAAATTAACTTTTGCATTAAATCGCTAACAGCAACATGTAATTCTCCTGGTTGTTTACCAAGTTCTAAACATAAACTACCTAGTGGATCCCCAAATTTAGTAATAGTTTCTTGATCTGCAACAAATTGCTTTAATAATGCTTTTAAGCGTTCTTTAGGGTTGGAGAAGTTATTGTTTAATTCGTCAAGTAATTGTTGTAAAACTTGTAAACGATTTTCTATAACGGCCAATATAATTGACTCTTTAGATTTAAAATAATAGTAAACATTACCAAGTGGAACATCTGCTAACCCAGCTATATCTGCTAAAGTAGTAGTATTTATTCCTTGTTGATAAAATAATTGATCTGCACCTTTAACTAAGCGGATCCGTTTGTCATTTTGACGAGCCATAAATATCAACCTCTCTGTATTATATTTTTATAATTGTTTTTATTATTTATGTACTTATATTAAGTACGCAAGATTGCTATTATACTGATTATTACTAATGATGCAAATATTTTTAATGGTTAATAGGTGTATTTGCTGGTTTTTATAGGTTTTTTAGGTTCTTGAAATGCTAAAATATTTTTAAATACTTCCCAATATTGTTGTACCGCCCCGTTTTCGGCTAACCAATCAAATTTCTTTCCTTCTTCCATAATTCTGTTATGAATTATATTTTTTTTATGATCAGGGATATTACTCCATAAAGTTAAAGCCATATTGATTGTTTGTAGTAGAGATTTTTGATCTTGATCTTTATAAAAAAAGCCATTTCCAGAAGAATTATTTCCACTATAACAAAAGGGCTCTATAAAATCTTTCAACCCACCAACTCCAGATGTAATACAAAGTGAGCCGTTTGCAAAACCTTCCATAGCGACTAAACCACATGCTTCATAACGGGAAGGTACAAAAGTAAAATCTGCAGCAGCACGCATCATGGCACCATACTTTTCTTGTTCGGCAGCACTAAAAGTTATAAATATATTATCTTTTTGTCTACTATCATGGATTATTAATTGGAATACATCATCAGTTAATCCTTTGCCTATAGCAAAAAATATTGCTCTATTATCTATAGCGCTGATAAGTTCTTTAAAGCATTCCACCCCTTTTTCTGGGGAAAATCGTCCAATATATAATATTACAGGTAATTTTGGATTTATTTTCCACATGGAGTGGGTTCCTGGTAATTCATCAGCTAGTTGTTCTTTAATTTTATTTTTACCAGAAACTAGATCTAATGGATTGTGGATTAATTTACTGAGATGAGAATATTTTTGATAATCAATACCATTTAAAATACCAATAGAGGTTTTGGTAAGTTTAGCTCTAAAAAAAGATCTAGTTAATTGGATGATTTCTAAAGACTCTGGATATAAATCATCTGTCGTAGAACATTCTTTTAAAATATTTGGTGATACTCCAATAGTATAGTCAGCGTAATCTACTCCTATTTGTTTTAAAGTATAAAATTCTGGTCCTTTTGAGAAATTTAAACCTATACCATCTAGTGCAGCACGAGAATAAGTTCCTCGGTCTTTATTATTTATATGTACGGTATAGACTATTTTTACGGAATTTAATTTATATACTTCTCTTAATAGTATGGAACTTAATGCTGTTGCCCAACCGTGTAATTGTATAATTGCTGGTTGAAAGAAATCTGTAGTCGCAATAAATGCAGCGACTGCACTATTAAAATATTTAAAACGTTCGATAAAAGTAAGATCTGAGCTATAAATTTGATGTGTTGTATTAATATTAAATAAACTATTATATTTTAAAGCTGGTTCTACTAGAAAATGTTTATTATCATTGTTCATTAAATATATAGAAGATTCAACTTGTTCGTTATTGTAGGTATGATGAACGGTAGTAATATAAATTGGAGCAATTTGAGTAGTACGCAGCATAGAGTAGTAGGGAGTTATAATTTTAGCCTCAAATTTAGTTCCAGCTTTAAATTTATTTTGAGCATCAATTAGTTGGGTTGTAACAACACCTAATCCTCCTACAGTAGCATCCTTATATTCTAAAGAAACATGCAATACTTTAATAATAGGAAAAGGTCTATTAATATGAGGTGTTAAGGTGGTTGGTAATTTTACAGTTTTTTCATATAATTTAAGATAATTTTTTACTGGGGCTTCTCTCCAATCAAAACTTGCTGATTCTTTGTGTAATCGAGCTAATAAAGGATCTATCTTTCGCTCTTGTTGCCAAAGAATATAATTGTTATGTGCTGTAGCTATTGCTTGTTTTAAGTTAAGAGGGCCATCGGTGCTATCCTCATGATAAATAAAACCTGTACCATAATTTATGTTGTTTACTAAAGATACAACCGTATCTGGTAATCCTTGTACATCAGATGTAATTGGGATAGAACAGTTTGCCATAGCTTCCATAGGTACTAAACCACAGGCTTCAAAATGCGATGGTACAATAGTAAAATCAGAAGCTGCGCGAAAATATTTGCCTATTAAGTTTTGTTCTTGTTTGGTATCTATTACTATTAAGTTAGGGTTAAGTTTTAAATTGTTGATTAGTTCTACGGTGCTAGATTTAGGATCGTTTGATGTATGTCGTCCCATAATGATCAAATTACCATTATATTTTGAGATCTCCTCATAAGCATACTGCAACATATCAACACCTTTTTCTTGTCCGAAACGGCCGACATATAAAAACCATAGTGTAGATGGAGCAGGGTTTAATTGAGGATATTTTGAAGACAAAAAAAGTTTTAATTGTTGTTTACCTAGGCTAATAGAGTTAACGTCAGTAATAGTTAAGGCATATTGTCCTAAGTTTTCTGGTAAAGTTGCATTCCATTCTGTAATGGTGTTGCCATTAGTAATACCATTAAGGCGTTCTGTTTCGTGTAAAAATTTAAAAATTTCGTCTAACCCATACCCTTTACCAGTTATAGCGTCATTAGTAAAACCTTTAGAAACCATAACCACTTGATCTGCGTATTGTAAACCAAGGTACATTTGATTTAGATTTGTATGATTTATTAAAAATTTTGGATCTAATGATAGTCCTACAGATTGTAAGGTATCAATAATATCTCGTTTACCAATTAATAGTCCTTGTTCATTGGATAGCATATGTACAGTTGAAATGGTTTTTGGTACAACATTTAATTGTAAATGAGGATTAGAGGTTTTTACCCAAGTAAGTTGTTCGAACTCTTTGATTAAACATACAGATAATGCTGTATGCCAAGTATGAGTGTGTACAATATCAAAAATAGGAATATTTGGGTTGTGTGTTCTTATTAGAGATGCTACTGCTCCATTAAAATATTCCAATCTATTTTGTGGCTCAGAGTAATCGAATGATTTATATAAATCTTGTTCATCACCTATATCAAATATTTTACTTACTGGGGAATTAACATTAGGCTTAACTAAGTAATGAGGTATAGTTGTGGTATATGGAGGTATTGTACTGTTAGCACAAAAAACTAGAGAAGTATGCAAAGTTTTTTTATAGCTATGGGTTACACTTGCAACTTGTTCAAGTTCAAGATCAGTATATTTAAAGAAGTCATAGTGTGGAGTAATTACAAAAGTATTAACATTGTTTTCTTGTAGGGCTGGTAATAAGCCATTTACTACGGCAGTTAATCCACCAACTCCATATTTGTAGGATAAAGTTACATGTAAGATTGTATGTAGCATAATAGCGTCCCTGCCAAAAAACTCAATTGTTGAGAGTATATAATTTATGTGCTAATTTTACTATATTCTCAACTAATGAGTTTTAAGTGCTCTAAAAAATAAGGAGTGTTGTTTGAGCCTTCTTGACGCTTGTTGTTCCTAACTTTACGAAAGGCGAGTTTCACGACTTATTTTTTAGAGCACTTAAAATTCATTAGTTAAGAGTATACAAAGATAGAATTATACACAAGGAGTGTTAATAATGATTGAAGATCTAGTTTATGCAGAAGAAAATAAAGATGCCATAATGGGAGTTATGCGTAGTGCGGTAGTATGTTTGCATACATTATTAAAAACGAACAATAAAGGTATTAGTGTAGAATCATTTGAACAAGAATTATTTCAATGTTGTAGCCGAGATATTGATTCTTCTCAGGAAAATCAAGATAGTAGTTTTAACAAAAACAGTTTAATCGTAGAGCTTTTACCTGAACTTTTATTTGCAGATCATTTTGATGGTTTTAGGCAAAATTTTGTTAAAGAATTATATGCTAACAATATGGAAGAAGATGCGCGATGTTTTGAGGAACGTCTAAAAATCGCTAGAAGCTTACCACCAGAAACCAAAGAACAAGTAAAAGGAATTATAGATACTTTAAAAGCTGGGGCAAAAAAAACCGGGGAATTTTTTAATTGGCTTTTTTCTTCTTTAATGGATAATGAACATAATACAACCCAAAATGCATGTATAGAATTAATTTGTGATTATTTCCCTAATATAATGCATAGCCATCATGGTCATCATCATGGTCATCATCATAGTCATCATGATCATGAATCTCATCCTACTTATGAAGTTGCTAATTTAGGGGTAGATAGTTATTTATGGGGAGATATCCCTTATGGACGAGCAACCGAGCAACAATTAGAAATTGTTAATCAGAGAATTAGAGTGGTACAAGCCCTTAATTCAGGTGTTGTGGATCAAGAGCAACCAGATCATGTTTGGAAATTAAAAGATCCAAATGAATCATGCCCAGTAACAGAAATTAGTAAGATATTAGCATTTTCTACTTATTGTCAAGGTGAAGATTTTAGTGAAAAATTATCTTCTGTTATAGCAAAAGATTATCCTTCACTTCGTGAATTTAAACATAACAGGCTTGTTAAATTAAAATTTGCTTAGGCTTGATATAAGGATTATATACTAAACGCACATGAGTTTTGGTACTCTAAAAAATAATTGACTTGCGCCATCCTGGCGCTTGCCCTTTGGGGCGCACTGCGTGCGTCAAAAATGTCTATCCTGACATTTTTTGCGCTGGACTCGCCCTACGCAAGGCAGCGCTAACAGCAGCAGCACGGGGCTCAAACACCGCTCATTATTTTTTTTAGAGTACCGAAAACTCATTAGTCGAGAGTATATAAGCTTTCAGGGTGCCTAATAGATTTTTAAAATGTCTAAGTTTATTTCGTGCACATTCCTAAGGATTATAAGTGAGTATGCGCTCTTTTTAGCCCATTTTTGGGATTATTTTGGTACTATACTTAAAACAAGTTACAAAGATTACTTGTTATGTATGCACATCATAAATCCAAATCTCAAGATTTACAGCACCAATGTTCACCATTATTATTTTCTTTTATTAGAAAAGGTAAATTTAATTGGGAAAATTTAGATCAAACTAATAGTTATGGGGTAACTCCTTTAACTGAGGCAGTTAGCAGTAATGAAGAAACAGTAATTTTAGAGTTGTTAAAATTAGGGGTAAACCCGATTATAGAAAATATACACGGTAATACTCCTTTAAGTTTATCGCAGCAAAAACCACAGTTTTTAAAAATTATTGAGCAAGCAATTGAACATCGAATTTGTGAAGTTCTAATGTGTAAAATTGATACAGAATTTTATTATAATAACAAAACTTATAGGATAAAAAAAATTTTAAAAGGAGGCTCTTGTTCTTTAGCTGTTATTGAAATAGAAAACAACCATACTTTAGAACAATATTTTGCCAAGATAAAACCTTATTTTGGTGGATTGGAAATTAGAAATTATATTTTTTTAGAACAATATATAGATCTATTTATAATTAAAAATTTAATGTTGTATAGCAATGAACAAAAAAATAGTCGCATTATAAAAAATGTATATTGTTTAGTACAAAAAATTGTTCCTGGTCAATCTTTAAGTATTGTACTTACTTCTACTCCTGAAGATAAACAACAAATTATAGTTGGTGCAATAAAATCCTTATGTAAATTACATCAACAAGGATATATTCATAATGATGCTTTACCAGACAATTGTTGTTGGAATAAAGAAACTAAGGAAGCATTTTTTATAGATTATGATGTTATGCGTACTTTGTCAGATCTAAAAATAAGTAAAGAAGAGTGGGAAGAAGCAGAGTATCTTGATTTAAAGCGTTTGATTATGGGAGATGTGGTAGTAAGAGATGGTATTGTTGTACAAGGATTAATGTGTTATATAGAAAATATAAAAAACATTTTGGAAAGTTTAGATAGTTCAGTATTAAGTTCTAAGCATAGAAGGAGGTTGTTAGCTGATTTTTAATTAATTATACATTATAGTATATCTTAGGAACGATGGAACGCGAATGAAGTAAATACTAATGCCGTTAGTTATAAAAATTAATGATGGATCTAAAAATAATATAAGGAAATAGATATGCCTAATAGTAATAAAGTAATATTTTTAGCAATGTTAATGAGTAATGTTAATAAAGCAGTAGAAAAAGATGATAGAGCTAGAGCAGCTAGAATAAATAATACATTACATCGTAATACTGAAACATCAATGTATAATACCAATAATGCTAATATTATTGCTCGAAAATTTGATCAAATAAAACAACATTATAGTCGTAAATTTAACAGCTATGGTAGTACTTATGTAATTCGTATTAGTGCTATATTTAGAGAAATAAAAAGAACAATATTAGATTATATACTTGCTGATAATAATGAACCTTTAGCTACTAGAAACTGGGTAAGAACTAATAAAGAAATTTTAATTAATGGAACTGCGATAAATTATAATGCAGTATTACAAGAGTCTAGAAATTATTTAAAGAGTACTGTTTCTATGGCTCAAATTGCTTGGCGTAATTTTGATCCTGGTTCTCCTGTTCATGCTAGAGATAATTGTCTAATTGTTTATGATAATATTGGAATGAATGATTGGAAAAATTTATTTGTTGGAGATGATGCTATGTTTGAAGTACAAGAAAAATTAGCTTATTATTATCTGGCAGTAATAGATAATACTCAAATAGAAGAACAAGATAGAGAATCGGCAAAAATAAATTTTATAGGACAATTAGCAGATATTAGAAGGGCTCATAATATTCAATATCCGTTGCATAGAGATTGTAAAGACAGTCCTTCTTGTTTGCCAGGTATTCTTAGTAGGTTAGCAAATACTGGTAACTATAATAAAATAGCTAAACTATCATTAGATGTAGAAAAACAATTATCGATGTGTGTTAATGCTAAAGTTGCTGAGAAACTAGGTAGAGATAGTTCGTTGTTTAATACTTTAAATAAGGATGCTAAAAAAAGATACTATGAAAGTATATCCAATATGAGTATAGCATCGTCAGACTTAGATGATGTTATAAATAGTACCGAAGATGGTGTTTTTTCTGATGAGTTATTTGAACTTCGTTCAATAATTTTAAATATTATTGGTATAGATATTTATATGTTATGTAGTTTGGCGCACTGTAATATTGGGATCAGAGATATTAATCAGGAAGGTTGGTTTTATGTAGTAAAACCAGAAGTAATGGATGATATTTTAATTGCTTTTAAAACTGCTCTTGGAATAGGTACTATAGATTATTGGCAGCTATCAGAAGAAGAAATTAAACTAAAAATTCAGCAAATGCTGCTAGATCCGTATACATATTGTAACGACATTATTAATAAAAAATTTGGTGAGAAGGGTGAGTATGCTGAACATGTAGAGCCACGTGTGGCGCCGCCTGTTAGGTTGCAAGAGGTAACAAATATTTTGCTTGGTTATCAGGAAGGACAGCGGCGTTTGGAGCTGGAAGCAGTAGTGCAGCAGCCAATAACAAGATCGGATATAGCAAATATGACTGCTGCACAGCGTATAGCTTTATTGAGAAGAAGATAATTTTCAGAAGCAGTTTAAAATAAATCCTATGCTGTAATTTATGGAATTTTTTAATTTAACTTGCAAAGACGATTTCTCATCAAGTAAATTGATAATAGGACAAACAGGTTTAAGCTTAGAGGTGTTTTCCCAAGAAATTAGTGCTCTAATACCAAAGTTTTTATTAAAGAAATGTTGTAATCCTCCCGAAACTCTAACCAACGTTTTTTTATTGTTTGTGTTAAACATATACTGATTAGAATAAGGTATACCTAAAACTTCATATTGATTAACTATTAATTTAACTTTTGTTTTTTTTATTCCAATAGTTCCGATTATAGATAGTTTTTTATTTTTGCTGTTAAAATAAATAGGATAATCACCAGTAATACTAATATGCCATCCATAAATCTTTGTTCTAGTAGAAAATTTTGCTGTTTCTCCTGGATTTATCGCTAACACATCTATAGGATTTGTACCTAAAAAAAGATTGTTACCATTAACAGTAGCATCCTTTTTTTTATCTATTGTACTCTCATACCCACCTTCAATCCCAAAATAATCATTAAACTTAACTCCGGCGAATAAATTACCTTTTGGTAATTGTTTTTTAAATAAATTATCGCCGTAGCCTGCTTTAAACCCAAAATTTTGCATTCCAACATCAACTCCACCATAAGGAGTTAAATTTAGTTTTGGCATGTTGGCATAAGAATTTGTTGATGAAAGTAAAATGGTGCTAGATAGTAATCCGTTAATTATTAGTTTGTATTTCATGAATTTATTCCCTTAATTTTTATTTTATATAAATAAACTATCCAAATAAAAAGCATTATGCCTGTTATGCTTGTATAGTATCAAGTATTATTTAATATGTTATGTTGCAATAATAATGCTTGCTGCTATAAGTTATTTAGTTTCTAATATTACTTTAAAATTATAATATAAGGAGTATACATTTTTATGTTTAGCCAGGAGAAAGATTCACTAAGTAATCCAACAACCAGTAGCGATACAACTACTTCAAGCCAAGCAACTTCTTCGAATCAAGCAACTGCTTCATCAAGTATGAGCAGTAATTGCACACCACTTAGTAGAGGTGGTAGGGGTATAGGTAGAGGCAGAGGATTAAATATGTCGCAATCTTTATTAACTTTGGCTATACCACCATTAACTACAACATCAACTACAGATCCAGAAGAAACAAGAAGACCTTCTTTACGATTTTCTGAGGATAACGATAGTAATGATGAACACGACTACAAAAAATATCTAAAAACACCAATTGTTAAACCAACCAGTGGAAAATCTTTTGATGATTCAGATGATGATGAAGATCTAGAAGATGATCCAATACAAGACATATGTCGTCTATTTTTTAGTATGTAAGTGTAAAGCATTAAAGGCATGCTTAGGATCATTTTTAAAAATAGTTAATAATGCTAATGCAGGTCCTTCTGGTTTTCTATGTCCTTGTTCCCAATTTTGTAAAGTCCTTGGAGAAACACCTATCATCATAGCAAATTCAGTTTGAGTAAGACCATTTTTTAATCTAATAGCTTTAGTGTCAATTTTGTTAAATCTGAATTTTCTACTAGCTTGCATTTCATTTCTTGATATTTTACCGGCCTCATGAAGACTTTTAGTTAATTGCTCGAATAATTTACGCTTCATTGTTTAATTCCTCTTCTATGATTTGTTTTAATATCTTCAATTGTTTATTAGTCATTTTGTCTTGCTTATTTTTAGGATAGATCAAAAGAAAAATTATTTGTTCCTTTTTTACTTTCCAATAATAAATAATTCTTATTCCGCCTCTTTTACCTTTGCCTGATAAATTCCATCTTATTTTCCTTAATCCGCCAGTTCCTTGAATTAAATCACCAGATTCTGGATTTAATACTAAATTTTCCTGTAACCTACTATAGCTATTGTCATCTATAAGGCTAGTTAAAAGTTGGAGTTTCAATAAACAACATTAGTTAATTATGCGTCATTGACGTAACGTTGTCAACAGTATTGGTATTGGTGTTTAATCCTCTAAATTTTTTCGCAAACTGCAATATTAATTTTAAAGCTACTTGACTTTGACTTGAAGTAATGAATATTATTGCATACTTTTTAAAAGATTAAGGATGTAGGAAAGTTGGTTATGGTTAAATGGCAGTCTATTTTACAATTACGCACTATAAAATTTAATATAGAAAAATTAAAATTAGGAATAATATTACTTGTTTGCATGCTTGCAGTTGGTTGTGCTGGAACAAAAAACTTTTTAGCCTTGCCTGATGCCGCTAAGCAACAAATAAAATCATCTAAATTCGTTCTTGTTCATAGTCAAGATGAATTGAATGCAGCAGTGAATAAATCTAATATGAGTAGAGCTACAGGTGGAGGTTTGCTTTTTGTATTGATTGATGCAGCTGTAACTAATAAGAGGGCTAATGAAACAGAAAACTTGTTGGCTCCGATAAGAAGTGAATTAATTAATTTTGATATGGATAAAGAAATAAAGCAAGCTATTCTTCCTGTGGTTAGCTCTACACCATGGCTATATGCGCAGAACATCTCGGATATCACAATTGCACATGGTAATTACCCAGATATAGTGAAGCAAATTTCGAATGATGCTACAAACAATAAAGATGTTGTTGGAGTTTTTAGTTCAGTTTATATTCTTAATGCTAATTTTACTACACTAGAAGTAGCAGTAGCGCTAGAGTTGTATCCATTAAGTCCAAATTTAAAAAATTTACAAGAATATAGTACGAAAAAGAAAAAGCAAAATCAGCCACTTCCTATTTATAAAATTAACTTAGTGTATAATAAAAATATTGAAACAAAAACTAATAATGCTAAAGAAAATGCTAAATTATGGGCCGCGAATAATGGTCAGGCTATAAAAAATGCTTTACAAGAGGCTGTAACTAAAATTTCACTACAGCTAAATAAGAATCTACAAAACCCAGAAAATCTAGATGTAAGTATAAATTAACAAGATGAAATTAATAAAAAAAACATGTAATTTATTTATTTTGTTGTTGTCCTGTTCTGTGATTGTTGGATGCACAAAAGTGCCAGCACAACGAACTATTAATCTTATAGAAACAAATAATAGTTCAATAAATCGGGCTTCACAAAAACAAAAAATGCTAAAGAAGAATAATTGCTTAATTAAAATACATAAGGTAATAGATAATCGTAACTATAAAAATAATATAGGAATTTTTTGTGATTCAGAAATAATTACTAATGATTTGTCGGGATGGATTAGTAGATCTTTGGTAGCGTTAGAAAATACTCCGCAATTATTAAATGAAAATGAAATTTTACTAGATGTATTTATAAAAAAATTATACATAAAGCATATAGGTACGTCTAAGGTAGCAACTATAGTTTTGCAAGTTGATTATATAAAAAACAAAAATCTTACCTTATCTAGAATATATAGAAAACAACTTGCTACAATAAATTGGAATGCCACGGAAAATGAAATTGTTACATTGCTTAATAATGTTCTTAAGCTTGTTATGGACGATATTATTAATGATGTGGTTTCGTTAATATAAGTTGTTGGGCTCCTCCTTGTATGAATAATTCGTAAGCTTGTTACGTTTTTGAAGCTCATAAAATACAGCTAGCACACATGAGCATGTACAAGGAATAGTAAATAACTGATTATCTTCATTTTGGATACCGCTCAGGATAATCATTATTTTGTATTAAAGTAGTTGCCCAGTGATGAATACACATAGACCATGCTCCCCACCCATAGTTTAAATACTTATCATGTAAAAGTTGTTGTTTTTTTGAAGTGGCAAATCCATATAGTTCAGGTGGAATTAATTTGTTCTCTTTGGCCAACTGAGATTCTATAAATTGATATTTTTTCATAGTCTTTGATATATGCAGCATGCCTAATTCACACCACGTATTATCATTAGTAAAATCAGTTGATTCTACCTTGTAATAAGCATTGTCGTTATTGTTAGATATTTGGTTTAGGCGGATGTGCGTTAAACTCATAATTTTCTCTCCATTTAATGGGAAATATCTCTTTGTTAGCATCAATTACACTTTGATGAAATAAATCTCGTTCTGTAGCGCTGCGCCATTGCAATGCATTTTTGTGAGCAGAACTTAGCTCACCAGTTTGGCGAAATATTGCTGATTCTTTAAGTTCATGCAAATAAAATTCGATATCTTGTAATGATCTGTTACCAGAACGTAAACGCTCTAACATTGCTCTCTCGCCAATCTGTAATTCTTTAGGTAAGTTTTGATGCAATAAAATGTGATCTAAATGTGCCTCGATCCTGTCTAATCCTTTTTGAGTAATAGCAAGAGTTGTATTGTCATTTAAAGTTAAATTAAGTGAAGATGAAGGATTAGTAGAGTTTACATTAAAGTCTTTGGACATTCCGAAGTTATTTCGTGCACATTTCCTAGCATCAAAAAGTCTAAGCATTCCGCCTTTAACTCCATCAATAGCTTTACCAGTTAATGGTCCAGCAATTCCACCAACTACAGCGTCAATGCCAGCATTTTGGAACCTAGTAAATAATAAACCATCATCTGTAGGTTGTAATCCACCAATAAAACCACCAGCTGCTGCTGAGCTGGCTGCTAGTCTCCATCCTCTTACTCCTGTACCAGCTGGAACAAAAGAATATAGCAACATATCTGTACCAAATTCTCCTACCTTACCAGAAATAGATTGTGCAACTGGAGTGCCATTATATAATTGTTTATCTCTGCTAATTTGTTGAGTATATGTATCAGAAGTATCTGGTTGGACTAATCCAACCTTTTCCCCAACTATATAACATCCTTGCTTTATCCCTTGTCCCAGTTTTATAAAAGCACGACCAGAACCAATAAGAAGGCTGTCTAATAGACCTTCTTCTAAATAGTTAGGAATACCTATACTACTTGCGCTGCTGCTAATGTTGTACGTACTGTTCGTTACAAATTCATCTGCATAAGCTGCCGGCATAAAAAAATCTAATGCTGAACTTGATCTTCCAATACTGCTTGCAAAACTTGATTGCGTTAGCACCGGTTGGCTACCCGCTGTTGTATAATTTTCTCCTATTCTTGGGATCTTCGCAGGCATCTTCGGTCTAAAAGCACTTGCACAAGGATGTTCAATTTCTGATAAATCTATCTTATATCCTCCAGTTCTACCTCTGTTAGCAGAGTATTCTGTAAGAACTCCAGTTCTAGAGCTTCCAGTACTAACATTTCTAAAATTATCTTGTGGATAAGTAATTGCTTGTCTACTCACCGCAGCTTGTTGCTGTTCTATAGCTCGTCGTTGTTCGACAAACATATTTGCTTGATGCGTAGCCCAAGTTTGCAATCCACCCATTCCGGCAGTAATTAAACTCATCCCTAAATTGTGGTCTTTGCTTATTAAAGATGCTGTCATACCTCTAGTAAATGCTCGCATTACTTGACGATTAGTTATAGCATTTAGCTGTTGTTGATTTAATCCTTGTCTTGGATCAAACTTTGGTAATGGGATCAGTAAACTAGCAACAACATTAGCTCCAACACTAGATAAAACATTATCTAATAATTTACCGCCATAAATCGCAGTACTTAAAGAAGCCGTAGCGGCTATACTTAAAGATGATCTTAATAACTCAGAAGATTTTATAAACTCTCCTAAAGCACTGTCTACTCCAAACCCAAATCCAGCAAATAAACCACCAATAGCAGCGCCTTTTAATATGTTATTGCCAGCAATTGCTGAACTTATACCACCTGCTATTACTCCAGTTGTTACTACATAACCAAAGCTCATACTAGCGGCAGCTGTACTAGTTGCAACACCTGCTGTACCAGCCCCAGCTGCAGCACCTGCTGTACTAACTGCAGCAGCACTACCGGCGCCAGCAGCAGCAAACATACTACCAGCCAGATATGGTGCCACAAAAGCTGCAACTAACATCCCACCACAATTACGGTACATCTTTTGTTTGCATTTTCTTTTGGCAGTACGTTGTGCTTCTTCTACACACTTTTGATGATAATTATAATCTTGAATAGCTTTGTTTAATACGGCAGCCCAATGATTATCTACTTCTGTTAATTTTTGTTCGTAGGCTTTAGTTAAATCTACAATGTACTTATCAATTTGACTGTTAACGGTCGTAAACGCTACTTCTATAGCATCTCGTTGTTCTTTAATAACGTTTTGCCACCATGCACGATAAGCCTGTAAATTAGCAACGCCCAATGCCTCCAATTCCTTAATTAGCATGGCTTCATTATACGCTAGCATTTCTCTAGTACGTTTTTCAAAATATACTTCTTGTCGTACCCTATACAAGGATAATAGAGCTGCATCGTATTTATCCAGTGCCATTAAATACATTTGTTCAGCAACTACAGTTTTATCCTTAGACTTCTTAACAGCAGGATTTTTTAATCTTAGATTTGCTGCCATATATTTAAGTGTGGCCATACTAAAAGCTGCTTCTTTATCAATAATACTTAATTGTTCACTTAGTACAAATGATAAATCTACGTCATGGTTATTAGTTACTTTATTATCATTGATTACTTCTTTTGTTTCGCCTAATTGAAGTTGCCTATATTTTTTTATTAATTGATCACCATGTTGTTCTAGTGCATTAATAACAATCACATTTATTTTCTCCGAAGCCTCTTTAATTGTTTCTTTTAATAAATTAGGATCCGTTGATTTATTTTCTTGCCAAATAACAGGATTATGTAAAGCTAAAATACTTATTGCTACCTTTAAATAATTTTCTATTTCTCCATACTTTGCTGCACTTGCAGCTTGTTCAATATAGACAGTTCTAGAAAATTGTTCATCTTTTAGTTTGAGATTTTTTTGTTCAACAAGACTATAATAACGACCTTGGTATTGTGCATAAAAAATATGCACTATTGATGTTGCTTCAGGATTTACAGCACCGTAATTATCAATTAAATGAGAATGCTGTTTAATATGTAAATTATAGCAATGAGCAATAATTTTTAGTTCAATGTCGCAGCCAATTGCTGGATTACTATTAATAAATTCGATATAGCGAGTACTAATAGTTTTTAAATAATTAGCAATATTTTGATCTAAACTTTTTTTAGATGCAACTGAGAGATTTTCTCTTTGTTGCCAACTGCTTTTCAATAAACAGAGTTCTTCTACAAAGACAGCTGGTACTGATAATATGTTGACATCGTTTCTAATAATATTATTAAATTGCTCTATAATAATTCCCTTTAAGGAAGGCACTAATTCTTTAATATTTTTAGATAATTTTTCTGGAGTTATTTGATGAATAGGATTATCTACATCATCTTTTAATGCAAGCTGCATACCTTGTAAAACTGCACTATAAAATCCATTACCTTGATCATCATTACGATTTAATTTAAAAGCTCCATCTATCGGAGAAAAATAGTAATTTGCTGCATAATCTTGTGCTACAGCAAAAGCTTTCCAAGAAAGTTCTGCTATTCTTCCTTTATGTTTAAGAGCACCATCAATAGAGTCCCCAGAAAGTATTTTTTGTTTTAATTGTTCAGCTGCAGTTATAGCTTTTTCAGTTGTACTTTTAAATCTAATATATTCTTGTAAAAATTTAATTATCGATACTTGATTAGCCCTATAATTTATAATTGCTTCACTTTTAGCTAACCATTCTGCAGCTTGTTCTAAATGATTTTGCTTAGGAATATTATAATTTTTTTCAAAGAAATAAGAAGCACCGCAAACAATAGTTACGGCATCAGCTAATTTTTCATCAATACCTTGTTTTAGTAATTCTTGCTTAATCGTAAATATTATATATGCATCGTCTAGTTGTTTTTCTTCTACTTGACTGGCAATATGCTGAGCAGCAATAAGCAATAATCTAACATGATTAACTTTGTCTTGGTTTTGTGCAGAAAAAACTTTAGCACCAGAAAGCTTTTTTAATTCAGCTCTATTTCCTTGGTTCGCTGCTAACTGGTAATTGTCTGGCTCTTTACATAAAGAGCTAACCATATATACCATAGCGTCTACTGCAGCTTCTTGTCTAAAATATGTACGAGTTGTTGCAATAATATTTTTAGCATCATCAAGATGACATTGTTGGCAATGGCTAATTTCTGATTTAAATGCTAAGTGTCTAGCTGTTAAGCTAGTTAATACCGCAGTTGCTATTTTTTCGTCGCTAAATTTTTTTGCTAAACCATATAGTTTAGCTAATTGCGGCAAAGTAATAATTTGTTGGGAACATAATCTATCTGCATAAACTTCTAGAATGCTATAAACTTTTGATATTTTAGTTATAGTTTCAGATGCGTGATTAGGGTTATTAATCTGATCTAAGTGATCTATGGCAAATTGAATTGGGTTATTTTGATTTTCATATAATCCCAAAGCTAAAGCTACATATGGAGCTGCTCGGTTATTAATAGCAGCATTTTTTATAGCTGTAACTTGAAAAACATCTTGATTCTGATTATTTACAGTTACAATAGGTTCTCTATACGGCATAACTATCCTTTTATCTTAATTATTTATTAAGTATTATATCTTCTAACAAAAACCTAATCTTTTGCATAATATATTTTGTGTATTATTATCAACATTACATAAAACTCCAAATATTTCAGAATCTATTGTAGAAACATTTATTGTTGAAGCCAACTGTATACGTTGCTCATTACTTAACCGTCTAGCATCCTCCATACTCCTACTGGCCAAAAATTTATGCAAAATCCTAGTTGGATCAACTTCTAAATGTTCTTTCAATCTTTGGCCTTCTCTAGCAATATTTACTTGGGCAATTGCTTGTTCAGTTTCTATATGTTGTCTAGATGTTTGTTGTTTTTTAACTAATTTATAATTTTTCCATAAATATTGAATATTAATAGCTGCTGTTGTTTTTTCGGTAATAGATTTTGGAGCATTAATTTTAGCATTAAAAATAAAATCTAAAATATCTCTTTTTTTATCCCTTAGTTCCCTAGTTTCGGTACTTAATGCTTTAGCAAAAGCTAACGCTAAATAATTTTGTGCAGAAATATCAGCACCAGCATCTGTAAGTTGTTTTGCAATTTTTAAATAACCATATCGAACGGCAGTAATAACAGCAATATTATCATTAGCTTTAATGTTGACTTTATTAGAAGCAATTAATTTAGCAACGATCTCGTTATAGTTATGCATTACTGCCCATAATAAAGGAGCATTTTCGTTAATACCATAATTAACTGAACCATTATGAATAGCTAATAATTTTTCCACTTCCGTTACATTACCATTAATACAAGCTTTTTCAATAGGACTAAGGGTTAATTTAGATTTTTCTAATAACCATAAACTTAGTTCTTTATGTCCATGCTCAAATGCATAATTAAATATGGTTTTACCAAAAACATCACTTTTAGTAAAATCAATACTATAATCACTATCTTCACTAAGGTCTGCATCAATAGTCATTAATGCTGCTGTATGGTTATCTTTTGCTAATTGCATAGCAGGGGTAAATCCATGTCGTTCAGGTATAGGAGAATTAATTAATTCTGGTGCTATAGTAATTGCATGTAAAAACCATCGTAATTGTCCACTTTTAGAAAATTGAGGTATGTCTTTTAAAATACGTTGAAACATTACATCATAGATTCCTTGTTCATCTGTAGAAATGTTGCCTCTTAAAGAAAGGGCTAACATATAATCAGGATCATCAAAAGAATTACTTCTAAAAGTGTAATCTATATAAAATCTTGGATCTTTTGAATTTAATAAAACCTGAACAACTCTTAATTTACCTTTTTTTATTGCTTTATGTAATGGTAATGATTTACAAAATAATTCCCAAGTTTGAGGGTTATTACTATCTTTAATGGCTTTAATTGCCAATACTTTCCCATTGTTGATATCCTTTAAAGCATTTTCTACTAACCTAGTATTACAAACATATTGGTTTTCTTGATTAATGGCTTCTGATAAATGTTGAACTCGTTCAGCTTGAGCTTGTCTTCTTGTTTCTTCTGCTTTTGCTAATTCATTTTTATAGCTTTCTGTAACTTTTTCTCTATCTTGTAATCGTAAACCTTCTACTTCTCGTCTCATCGCAGCAACTGGATCAGACTGTCTATTTAAAAATGGCATAACACAACCCCTACAACTTAAAAAATTAATTTACCTTTAGCATCCCCATCCTTGGTAAAATATTTTTACTATAGGTTTATTTGCATGTCATCCATTACGGAAATGGATGTTATTGTATGTAGGACAAATTTTATATGGGGAAAAACTCTATTTTGTGTAGGAAATTAGCTATTTGTTTTTAGTATTATAGGTTGGGTATCTTGATTAAAACTAACACTATTTTTTAGTATGTAAATGTAAGGCATTAAAGGCATGTTTAGGATCATTTTTAAAAATAGTTAATAATGCTAATGCAGGTCCTTCTGGTTTTCTATATTACTGTAATTTATTATTTTTAGCATTGTTTTAAAAAAGAACCTGTATTTCTACGGTTTAGGTCTAGGTTTTTTGTGATCTGCTATAATCATATCTTTAACCAAAGATATATTTTTTGTAATTTGAGTTAATTGCAGTTCTTGTGTCTTATTTAAATTATTATTTGTTATCACAATACTTTTTAAATTATGACATTGTTGTATTGCATTACATAGAATTTGAAATTTTTCTGCTTTTAAAGAGCCGAGGTTATTGTTAGATAGATCTAATTTCTGTAAACCATGGCATTTTTCTAGTTCTTTACATACAGTTTGGAAATCTGTTGAATTTAGTGAATCAAGACATAAAGATGCAAGATTAAGAACGGTTTCAGGATAATATTGTGGATAACACATCGTTTAAAATACCTGATTGTTTTGCATATAAATCACTAATTGTTTCATTATATATAAGAAGCATTATCCAAGAACGTTTGCGTTCTTCAAAAATATATTTAAGTTTAATAGTTAAAGGTTTATCTATCGATTCATAATCTTCTTGCAGTATATAATTAGGTATTCCTTGATTTAATAAATTAAAAAAGAATTCTAATACACAATTAATAGCAATACTACTATTTCGAATTTGTTAGTAGACAAAAAACAATATATAATGCTATATATAAATTTTTTAAGAAAGTTATATTATGTTGTTAAATATTAAAAATCTTATTAAACAGGTATATAACAGTAAATGTAACATTCATGAAGTCCCATGTTTTGAGCCTTATATGACTTTTATTGAAAAAGGAAAAAAAACAATAGAAGGTAGAGTTGGCACTTCCTATTATACGAAAATTAAACCAGGGGATGTTGTATGTTTTCATAACAGAACAAAAGAAATTTGGTGTGAAATTATACGCACACGTTCTTATCCAACATTTAAAGATATGTTAGAAAAAGAAGGGCTTAAAAAAATGCTTCCTCAGGCAAATTCTATAGAAGATGGAGTGCAAATATATAGAGGATTCCCAACTTTTGCTGAAAAAGAGCGTAAGTTCGGAGCTTTTGCCATAGAAGTTAAATTTATTAATTTGGAAGAACTAAAACAAAAAATTTGAGCTCTTCCTTTAAATTTTTTCGCAAACAGCAATTATTTTAGTTAAATAATTTATTAGTTTAGGAACAAGTGCATAGGCGGTATTAAGATTTATAGCCATTAATTCTGGATGATCTGGATATTCATGTGATAAATGATTACGTGAATTACGCATTAACTTCCATTCTTCAGCACTATCGATAATACCTAATTTTTCTAATTTGTTAAGTTGATCTATAAATGTCATGGTTTCTGGATCTTCTTCGGAAATTTTTAAAAATAATGGATATAATTTAGCGCCCATAAAATCTTGTAATTTTGCAAAACGACTAGTAAACAGCTCAAAAGTTTCTATTTCTTCATTAGTTAATTTTTCTATTTGTTCTCCGGATAAAGGGAATTTAGGTGATAATTTGGTGATTGCATATTGCAATATTTCAGCATGTTTATTAGCAATTTTAATAGTTGTTAGTAGTTGGCTATTTATAATAAGTTTACTCCAGTTTGTTTGGCAATTTTATATATTGGTATTTCATAATTACTTGATATTACGTTTAGAACAACATCAATTTTTTGGTCGCCCAATTTGTCTTGTAATTCTATAATGAAATAAGTTTTTTGTTTATATGCTATTTCTAAATTCGGTTCTATGGTTTCAATATAAAAGTCTAGATCACCACCTTTTCTAGTAGGAACTGCTCTAGATCCAAATAACCATAAATGATCTTTATTGCTAAAATGTTTTTTAAATGCTTCTTTAATAATCGCTAGATCATGATCTGATATTCGTATTTTTTGATTCATAATATATACTCTCGGCTAATGAGTTTTCGGAACTCTAAAAAAATAATGAGCGGTGTTTGAGCCCCATGCTGCTGCTATTAGCGCTGCCGAACGTAGGGCGAGTTCAGCGAATTATTTTTTTAGAATTCCGAAAACTCATGTGCGATTAGTATAATATCTACTTAAAATTAATTATATACATATCTTTATCATATGTACTAAGAGGGCATATACACCTTAATAACTAGACAACGAGTCTGTTTTGGCGTACATTTAAGACATATGTACCATAGACTTAATAAACCATCAACATCAAACAGTTTTTTTCTGTTTGGTCCACGAGGTACTGGCAAATCTACGTGGCTACAACAACATTTTCCAGAAAAATCTGTACTTTGGTTTGATTTATTAATCCCAGAGGTGGAAGCTGATTTGCGTCAAGCTCCTTCCCACATAATCGAGCGTTGGAAGGCACTTAATCCTCGTCCTCAATGGATTGTGATTGATGAGATTCAAAAAATACCAGCCTTATTAGATGTTGTTCACCATGCTATTGAAAATGAAAAAATTAAATTTGCTCTTACAGGTTCAAGTGCAAGAAAATTACGTCATGGTGCAAGTAATTTACTTGCTGGAAGAGCATTTGTATTTAATATGCATCCATTGACCCATATAGAATTGGGTCAAGATTTTTCATTAGAATGGAATATGCAATGGGGTGGTCTTCCTAAAATTATGCAGTTTTCTATTCAAATGCAAAATAACAAACAACAAAACAATGAAGAACTTATTAATGAATGTAGACGTTTTTTGAGGGCATATACCTTAACTTATTTAAAAGAAGAAATTCAGGCTGAACAATTAGTGAGACAAATTGATGCTTTTCATCGGTTTTTACCAGTGGCTGCACAGTGTTCAGGAGAAATTCTTAATTATGCCCGTATAGCACGTGAAGCTAGGGTGGATCCTAAAAGTGTAGAACGTTATTTTGATATTCTTTCTGATACTTTAATAGGTTTTAGACTAGATGCATTTCATTACTCTATACGTAAACGACAAATGTTAAAACCAAAATTTTATTTATTTGATCTAGGTGTTACGCGTACTTTGCGTGGGATAGTAGAAATTCCTGTTCGTGTTGGAACTTCAGAATTTGGTCATATTTTTGAGCAGTTTATTATTTTAGAATGTTTTCGTTTTAATGATTATATGGAAAAAGATTTTAATTTTTCTTATTTACGTACGAAAGATGATCTAGAAATTGATTTAATTATAGAACGACCAGGGCGCAAAACACTTTTAGTTGAAATTAAATCTACTGATCATATTCTTAGTCAAGATCTTTATAGTTTAAAAACTATTGGTAAAGACTTTGGAGAATGCGAACGATTATTGTTATGTCGGGAACTTCATGCGCGTATTGTTGAAGAGATTAGCATTCTACCATGGCAAGAAGGATTACGATATATTTTTGATCTCCAACCCTTTCTGGTAACAGCTTAAACTTTTTTGTTGATTGCCCAATAATCCTTCTAATCGACCCAATTCTACATAACACGCTGGATCTTCATTAATATTTATTGCTCGTTCTAAATAATCCTTAGCTTTTCCCCATAATCCTTCATTAATACATAACCTTCCTAAAGTTAATAATAATGTAAAGTTATTGGGGTGTTTAGTTACCCAATTTTCTGCGGTTTTAATTTGCCCCTTAATATTATTACTTTTAATTAGGCCGTATAATATTATTAAATTAATAATATTTGGTTCATTAATCTCTAATTTTAAATTATTTGATAAATTTTTAGATAAATTAGTTTTTATGGTATTTTCCGCTAGATCATAATTTTTAAGTTTAAGTAAAAATTCAACATAATTTACAATAAAATAAGGATCTTGTTTTATTGATTTTGGTACTTGTTTAAAAAATAGTTGAGTTGTAGTCGTAGTTTCAGTAGTGGCTATTTGTTGTAATCGTTCTTTATAAGCTTTTAATTCTAATTGTTGGTAAACAACTGGATCGTATATTTGATGTTTTTTTAACGTTGGTAATAATTTAATTACATTTTGCCAATCATTTAAAGAATCGTATACCGCAATTAAGCGTAATAATACTAATTTATGTTTAGGGAATTGTTGTTGCAATATCAGTAGTTCTCTTAACGAATAATCATATTTAGCCTGGGTTAAATATAGTTCAGACTTCATTAGGCTAAACATAAACTTTAACCAATTAAAGTTAGTTTTATTGTTTATTTTTAATGCTAAAAGTTCTGCACGTTCTATGTTTCCAGTTATTAAAGAAAAAAAAGTTTTTTTAATATATTTTAAAGATTTATTAGTTCGTCTGTTTTGTAACCAATTGCGAATAGCAATTTTTATTAGTAAATTTAGTAGTAATATAGTTATTACAATACCAGTTATAATTTTCCACATAGGAATTTTAATTAATAGGGTATTATAGGTAAAAGAAAGATCAGGGGAGGATTTTTGTAGAAACACTCCGATTAAGATGCCTATAACTGAAAAGATGATAAATTTGATCATATGGGATTAGTATAACTAAAACTTGGGTGTATTCAGTATATAATATTAAATTAGTCTTAAAAAAAGCATTCCGTTTATTAGT
>CAIVQA010000098.1 GCA_903907935.1 uncultured Francisellaceae bacterium | reverse complement strand
TTTTACTAATTGCTTTGGTTCCATGTTAACCTACCTTTAAAAATTGATTAACCTATAACCAAAGTTTACGAAAAATATTTTTTTAAGTCACTAAATATCTAACAAAATAAAAGAGTTTTTTATTCACCGGGAACTGCTGATCATTCATGGAATGTAGAACAATTTATAGAATGGGCTAAAAATATTGGTAGCGGAGTAACAAATGCAGTTAACCTTGTACTAGCTGCTAAAAACAGACATATAGATCAAGTATATAGAATATATTTAGGCTTTAGACAATTAGCTAAACGTTATGGTGATACCAGGTTAAACAATGCTTGTTTACGAGCAACAGCAATTAAAGCTGTTTGTTATCAAAGCATAGAATCCATTTTAAAACATAATTTAGATCAACAACAATTTATCCAGACTACCACAACAAATAAACCCATTAACCATCAAAACATTCGTGGTTCTGATTATTATAAAAATTTTTAATATATAGGAAAAACATTATGTTAGACAATGCAACTATTGATAAAATGCACAACTTAAGATTAAAGGGCATACTAAATACATGGCAGCAAATACAAGACACGAATAAGTATGCACAACTTACTTTAGCGGAGGGCTTAGGGGTATTAATAGACGGAGAATATATTTATCGTAATAATAAAAAACAACATAGGATTTTACGCAATGCTAAATTAAGATTCAGAGATGCATGTGTAGAAGACATTAATTATCAACATAATAGAGGACTATCTAGGGATATAGTTAAATTAGTTATAGGGTGTCAATGGATCACTAAAGCAGAAAATTTAATTTTATTAGGCCCAACTGGTATCGGTAAAACATATCTTGCATGTGCATTTGCAAGGCAAGCATGTCGATTTAATTATTCAGTAAAATATTTTAGATTATCTAAATTAATATAACAAATAAAAATATATCGAGCTAATGGTAGCTATTCTAAATTTTTATCACAATTATTAAAGATTAATGTTTTAATTTTGGATGATTGGGGTATAGAGATATTAGATGAATCAGTTTGTAATACTTTGTTAGAAATTATAGATGATCGATATGGTATAGGCTCTATAATTATGGTATCACAATTGCCTATAGAGCATTGGCATGAATATATAAATAATAATACGGTGGCAGATGCTATGTTAGATAGGCTGGTAAGCAAAGCAATAAAAATTTCTCTTGATGGAGATTCTTTGAGATAGTAGCATTAAAAATTAAGAGGTTGATCGATCACTTTTAAAAGCAATGTTTTTAGTTAGAAGGAGGAATATAGCGATCGACAATTAATTATAACTGATCGATTGAATTAGAATACGCAAATATACCACCAAAATAAATAAATGCAGCTATATGTGCTTCAATAAATGCTTGCTGGTTTTGCCTATGAAATGCCATATGGCATTCACGACCACTAAAACAGGCTCGCATTTGAAAAATATAAATTTTTTTACGTTCTGTAGGGAAATCAACTTGAATTTCGTACCAATCTACTTCTGCTTCTATACCAGGATCATGGGCTTGAATAATAAAAGCCTTTAATTTTAATCCTAATTTTTTACGTTGCTGATAAACATAATTTCTAACTGTTGCAGAAGATCCTTGATAATCATGCTCTTGTTTTAATCTTTGATAAACTCTCTCGCCAGAATGCCGCTGCTTGCGTGGAGCTTT
>CAIVQA010000097.1 GCA_903907935.1 uncultured Francisellaceae bacterium | reverse complement strand
TGCTTTCATATTGTTTGGAAATAATAATTCAAGCATCACCAGTTTAAGCGGATCTGCTTGTGTATTATTTTGTTGAGGCACATTTACTGGGATCCAATTAGTTTTTTTATTGAGAGTTTTTTTAGGTTTTTTTGTATTTGTTGTCTTTGGAAAAAATCTTTTACACCATCTATAAAATGTAGCTTCTGATAAACCTTGTTGCTTAGAAAAGCCATTCATACTTAGCCCTGGGGTTTTTTTCCAAAGTTCGCATAATTCTTTTTTTGCTGCCCAATCTAGATTCTTAGCTGTGATTTTGATATCGTTGTTTGTCTCCATAAATTCTCCAAGCTTATTAAATTTATAGATTGGTTAAAATTTTGAAAACGCGCAATATGCGATTATTAGGGGCTTACGATCCATTAATCAGAATGAGTGATCAGATTGATAAGAATATGCATGATTTTTATGAATTGAAAAAAAATGACAGTTATGGTTGATTGTATGAAAATAGATTGCAATTCTTTAAATAGTAGAAAAAATAGCGGGGAAATACGTAATGCAGCTTTGCTGAAAGCAGCTTCTGCTTGTGGAGGAGTAAAAGCATTGGCTTTATTAATTAAAGTTTCCCCATCAACTATTTATAGGTGGATGAAGCAAGTAAGGATGAACATCCCATATGAGCTAGCATTGTTAATTGAAAAACACTCTAAAGTTAGTATTGAGAAGCTATTGCCCCACGAAAAAAAACTTAACAAATATATAAAAGAAAGAAGTTCAGGTAATTTTATGTTTCGCAAAGTAGCTAAAAATCGCATTATTATTGCAGATCTGCCATATATTTCTTGTCCACCAGATCGTCCGATAATCATTGGTACTGATCTGGTGTTGATCTCTGGATTGATCCAATTGCAAGCACAAAAAAACGGTAATATTAAAGTCCTGATCTTAGATTTAGAGACATTCTTCTTAAGCATACCTTTTTTTTATAACCCTAATAAGTTTTTAATTGTTGAATTAATAGCTATTGGGTTGCGGTTAGAAAATTTAATAAAAAATAGAACTGGTCAATGTAATGATTTTAAATTACCAACTAAAAATAACATTGATTATTATTCCACTATGAAACTTGATCCAAATTTTGTTAGTACAGCAATTAAAAGAGTTGCCACATTTCTTGGATTTTTAGATAAAGCAAGCTATTTGCAGGCTAAAAAAGCTTATTTACAATTCAGTCAGGATAATTTGATAATAGATCGTTAGATTATTTTTTTAGAGATGGCGCAGGGATTATATAGAGCGATGTTAAAGCTTATATTGACAGTTGTTCTTTGGTTTTGTTAAAAGTTAAAATAGTTATTGTAAGGTTCAGGTGGTATTGTTTATTTGAGTTGAACGAGGTATTAAATAAGGGTAATGTGTTTATATGAAAGTGTGTTTTGTACAATATGTCCAAGAGTTTAAACAATAGCGGGATAATATGATGGCTGATTTTAGTGAGCTAAAAGTAGCTGTAATTGAAAAACAAGGGATTATTTTAAATAAATTAACCGAATTATCATATAGGGAGTTGATACAATTAGTTGCAAGCTTATCCGCAATAATCAGCAACCTTGAAAATATGTATACAGAAAGTGAAATTTTATGTAATAAAATAATATCTGAACAAATGTTATATGATCACAGGACGACGTTTGCTAAGGCAGAATCAATAATGAAAAGCTCTGAAGTTTATGTAAAGAGTAAAAACATAGCCAATCTTAAACAATGCGCGTTAAGGGCTATAAGTCTTGCAAAAATACACTTACAATACTATTTTTTAAAAGAAAAAATAGTGTCAGAATCATTAGAAGGTCTGTAACGAGGTAATTCAAAATATGGGGTGTTTGCTGAGATAGAAGATCTAGTGGCAAGTGTTATACGAGTATAGTTTAGAGTAATAATTTATGAATTGTAAAAAAATATTACCACCAGGAATTGATCTTAAAAAATTATCATTTGAAGATTATAAAAATTTTAAAAATTTTTATAAAATTCTAGAACATATTAATAATGATCTTACTGGTCCCCATGGATTTAAGATATTCTATAGACTGCTTCATTGTTTATTATTTTATGGTAGCTGTTGTATTGTAGAGAATAAATTTCCTTCTCTCAGTAAATGCTGGAAACAATTATCTTCGTTATTTTTGGAAACAAAATATTACAATGAATGGTTAGTGCATTGTTGGATATTTTGTGATTTTCCTTTAAATTTAATAACTAAAGAAGTCTTTTTAGATCATTATATGAATTTTTGTTTAGAAATAAATGAATTTCCGGAAGATTATGTTCATGTAAAAAATTTTGTTACTATTATGAAGAATAGTAGACTAGGACTATATCAAGAAATTGCTAGCACTAACCACACAACTAAGTATATGGAATTATTTACTAATCAAATTGTAACTACAGTTAGAAGTGTACCGTACTATGAACCAGGAGAAATTTTTTTAACTAGGATCATTTCCTATTTAGGGAATAATTTTACGATCCATGATGCTTGCAGTTATCCTGCTACAGCTAAATTACAATTAGTGGGTATGGTAGAGAATAAATTAAAATTATTTGCTAATAGCAAGAATGGTATAACAAATTATGATAACTTCATGAAATTGGCTGGACCTTATTGGATGTCTTGTACTCATACTAATTCAAAGATCCCAATATTATCGCCAGACGAATATTTGAATTATCACAAAGATCAATAGTGTTTTACTATTAAATGTTGTTATAATATTGAAAAAGAAGAATTGCTTTTTACGAAATTTTATTTTGATAAATTAACAGGAAATATCAAGTTAATTGTATTAAAATACGGAATTATGAGAATTTATAAAAATGTTGATCAACTCAGGGAACATTGCGCCAAGGTATTCAAATGACTAACCATGTGCAAAATTTGGGACATTTCGTAGGATCCCCACTTCGCTTTAAAAAGCAATTTTGTTACTTTGGTTTTTTAAAAAATGGCGATGATAGGGAATTTCCATTAGGTCGCTTACGTTACTTTAGGGATAATGTGTGGAGTCTAGCTTTCTTTAACTTACAGCAATGAAACGTATCAACCTTGTGTTTTCTTAAATGGTGAATTAGAAGGTACTTTGTAGGATGGTATTAAAACATGTGAAGAGCATATAGATGGTTAAGCTATTTTTTAATTTGCTTCTTTGTAACAATTGAAATTTTGTGTCAGTAAAGGATTGAGTTATTTTTTAGGTTATTATGAAATGATGGTATTTGGTTAATGAGGGTTGTATGAAAATAAAATTTAATCAAAATCTTTACCAAGATTTTTTAAAACTAAGGAAAGAATTAAAGGAAACATTTCCAAAATGTTTCTTTGATCCAGGGACTGAAAAGCCTTTAAAGATTGGCATTTTTCATGATCTCATGGCAAGACTGGGTGGATTACCTCGAGCACCAAGTAAGAGATCAGTTAAACTTTTTATGAACGTGTATACTAATTCGATTTTTTATAGAATAGCTTTAATTACTCCTAATGCCATGCGAGTCGATTTAGATGGTAATGAAGTAGGCATAGTTTCACCGGAAGAGCGGTTTAATGCTAAAATAATTTTTAAAACAATCATCTGGGATTTAGATGAGGGTGAGCTGGAGCAATACAAAAAAGAAAAGGCAGTAAGATTAAGCCGGCTACTTCAAAAGGCAGAAAAGTCTAAGGAGATCATAAAACCTAATCATAATGTTAAAAATGAAGCAAAGTGTAAACAACCAAAAAATACCAAGACAGCAGCTTTTAGTTCAAAACCAATTGTAACTAAAAACAATCCGATCATAATCATTAAGAAAAAAAGAAATTTCAACATTCCAAACCAGACACTATTATAAGGATCGTAATTTAACTAAAACATAATTGATTTGACAGCGCCGTAATATGAAGTTATATAAATTAAACATTAGAGTTCTAGATCTAGATAATGAGGAAAAAGATATGGTTAGGACAATAAGCAGCGCACCTAATTTGGTGGTAACGCATATTGATAATGATGAGTCTCGCAACAAAAGAGCAGAAAAACTTATTGAGATAAGCAAAATAACCCCATATTTAAAGCATGAAATTATAAAATTATTAAATGATAATTCTGAAATTAGCACTCAAGCTGTTAGATGTGTAATTAATTTTTTGGGAATATTAGCACAACACATGTGGAGTACGTGCCGAATTAATGAAGATCAAAATGCAAACATTAGAAAAGATCTAAATGAAAATGAAGAGCAGATCAAAAAAAAATCAATAATAGCTAATATAGAATATTTGGAGGTTGTGACTAGGGTAAGAGATCTCAAACCTATGTTAATGGTATCGCATCTGTATATTGATAGTGATGAGGCTTGCACTAGAAGAGCGGAAAAACTTATTGAGATAACCAAAACGATCTCACATTTAAAACAAGAAATTATAAAATTATTAGATGATAATTCTAAAGTTAACAATCAAGCTACTAGAAGTTTAATTAATTTTTTGGAAACATTAGCCAGACATGCTTTGGATGTGTGTCGATGTAATGAAAATCAAATTAATTACTTCCACAAAGAAATAATAATAAGTTATATAGAACATTTAGAGATTCAGTAAGGTTTAATTAACATTTAAAGAAAAATTATATAAAAATCGTGATTTAACCAAAATATAATCCACTAATGGAGCCCATATATAAAAATCAAATGAACTATAATAACGGTACTTTAATATTTTCTCCTTCAGATCTAACGCTTTATATGGAAAGTGCTTTTGCGTCGTGGATGGAACATTATGCAATCTTAGATCCAGAAACAACTCCTGAGCCAGATCAATCGGATGTAATGATGCAATTATTACAGACAAAAGGTAATGTTCATGAGCTAGCAACTTTAACCAAGCTAAAAGCCAAAGGTTTAAGTATAGCAGATCTATCTAATATTAATATAAATGTTGCGCTAGAAAATACTATAAATGCCATGCAATCTGGAGTTGATGTTATTTTTCAGGCTAGTTTAAGTAAACGACCATTTCACGGGCGTGCTGATTTTTTAGTGAAGGTTCTTGGAGAGAGCATGCTGGGAAATTACCATTATGAAATTTGGGATACAAAATTATCCAAAACAGTTAAACCTAACTTTATAATGCAGTTATGTTGTTATGCAGAAATGCTTGAAGAGCTACAAGGTTGTCTTCCAAATAACATAAGTATTATATTAGGCAATAATGAACAAGTACGATTAAAAACTAATAATTTTTTTTATTATTATCAACAATTAAAGAATTCATTTCTGTTAGCACATAATAATTTTAACCCCAGTGTTCGACCTGATCCGACAGATTCAAAAAGTTGGGGACGATGGAGCAACTATGTTGAATCATTGTTACTGGAACTTGATCACTTGTCACAAATAGCAAATATTACTAGAAGTCAGGTTAAAAAGTTGAATAAATATGGGATCCAAACAATGGAACAATTAGTGGCTAGTGAAAATGTTATAATATCAGGAATAAATATAAAGGTATTAACAAGATTAAAAGCGCAAGCTAAGATTCAAAAAGACAGCTTTGGCAAATACCCACCTTTATTTCAGATCCGTGATGCGGAAGCAAATAGAAAACAAGGATTAGCGCTATTACCACCACATTCGCCATTAGACATTTTTTTTGATATCGAAGGTTTTCCGTTAGAAGAAGGTGGTCTAGAGTATCTCTGGGGTAGTGTTTTTTTTGATGAAAATGGTGATCGTCAATTTAAAGATTTGTGGGCACATAATAAAAAAGAAGAACAACAAGCATTCAAAGATTTTATTAATTGGGTATATTTACGTTGGCAACAAGATCCAACTATGCATATTTATCATTATGCTAATTATGAAATAGCAGCTTGTAGAAAGCTAATGGGACGTTATGGGGTATGTGAATATGAAGTTGATCAATTGTTACGCAATGAAGTATTTGTAGATCTTTATAAAATTGTCAAGGTAGGGTTGTTATTGGGAGAACCTAGATATTCAATCAAAAATGTTGAGCACCTATATCGCGGAAAACGAAACACAGCAGTTGGAACTGGAGACGAATCAATAGTATTTTATGATAATTGGCGTGAAATTCCGGATGGTGATTCATGGCAAACTTCTAAAATACTTAACTTTATACGTGAATATAATATTGATGACTGTAATTCAACTCAAGAATTAGTTGCTTGGTTGAGGGAAAGGCAATCATCCAATAATATTAAATATATTGGTAAAACCAAAATAATTGAGCCGGAAAGCAAAGAAGAGATTTCTCTTAGTATTCAACTACAGGATGCTTTATTACATCGTGCTAATCAACTAACCCTTGAAAATCACCAAGACGCCACTGTTGCAGAAATCTTTGCCTGGTCGTTAGAATTTCATCGTCGGGAAAATAAACCGCTGTTTTGGCGATTTTTTGATAGATTAGGAATGGAAGATCATGAATTATTAGATGATTTCGATTGTTTAGCTAACTGTATGCGAACTAATACAGCCCCTTTCAAGCCAACAGCTAAAGCCAGGAATTTTGCCTATGAATATAAATTTGAACCAGATCAAGAATTTAAAGGAATAGCTGAAACCTATTATATTTTAGGTGAAGAAACTGAAGATGGGAAAAAATGTAAAGTAACTTTAATAAAAGAGCACAGTAATTTTGCAAAAGGTATTATAGTACTGCAAGCTAAAAATGAACCTCCTAGAGTTATGAGTTTAGTGCCGGATGAATATATCAATCCTGATCCAATGCCAAAATCAATATATGCCCAAGCTAAGGCATTTTATGATCACCAATTATCTGGCGCTATTTTAGATTTTTTGAGAAGAAGTACTCCAAATATTATGGGACATAAAGCAGAAGATCCTATTGCTCCTAGTAATGATGTTAAAGCACGAATGGCTCAAATCATTAAAGCTGTTATAAATCTTAATAACAGCTATTTAGTAATTCAAGGTCCGCCTGGGGCTGGCAAAACCTATACAGCCATGCATATTATTGCAGAATTACTTAAATTAGGTAACCGTATTGGTATTTGTTCGAATAGCCATAAAGCCATTAACAACCTGCTGATCAATACAGCTCAATATTGTATGGATCATAAGATTAAGGCATTATTTATTTGTACTAAAAATACAGATCCTATCTTAGATCAATTAAAGGTTAAAGTATTAGAAAATGGTAAATTATCCTTAGAAATACAGAATGCCTGTGTTGTTGGAACCACCGTTTGGGGTTTTGCTCGCGATGATTTAGCTAATACATTTGATTATCTATTTATAGATGAAGCCGGACAGGTAAGTACGGCTAATCTAATTGCTATTAGTCGTTCCACAAAAAATATTGTTTTAATGGGAGATCAAATGCAACTTGATCAACCATCACAAGGCAGCCATCCGGCAGAAAGTGGATCATCAGTTCTTGGCTACTTATTGCATGATCTCCCAACGATCCCGGAAGAATTAGGAGTGTTTTTAGGAACAACATATCGGATGCATTCAGCTATCAATCATTTTATAAGCAATGCTATTTATGATGGTAAACTAAAAACTGATCTAAATAATGATCAACAAACTATTAGAGTACCAGTTGGTTATAATGGTGTTTTAAATAAAGAAGCTGGCATTATTTTTAGAGCCGTCGAACATGAAGGCAATACCCAGGCTAGTGATGAAGAAGTATACGAAATTAAACAATTAGCTAATGAATTACTCGGAAGAATATTTACTAACAAAAAAGGAGAACAAAGAGCTATAGATTGGGAAGATTTATTGTTTTTAGCGCCATATAATCATCAAGTAAATAGATTGCGACAATCTTTGGGTAACCAAGCTAAGGTTGGTAGTGTAGATCAATTTCAAGGGCAAGAAGCTCCTGTCGTTTTTCTAAGTATGTGTGCTAGTGATGCCAGTGAATCACCTAGGGGGATTAATTTTTTGTTTGATCAACGTCGGTTAAATGTGGCTATCTCGCGAGCACAATGTTTAGTAATTGTGGTTGCCAATCCAAAATTAAGTCAATTTACAGCAAAAAGTGTTGAACAATTATCATTGATCAATATATTTTGTTATTTGCTGCAATGTGGTCAACCTAATCCACCTGAAAACAGCAACCCACAATATATATTACAGAAATATAGAGAAGCGGCATGGTAAATATTAATTTTCATTTCATACATATAAATTTTGCCGCCAGAGGTAGCCTGATATGAAAAGTATATATGACCCAACCAATAGAAGCATTGCGTGCATGCATATTGCAACTACACTTATGCTATCCATTATCATTAACTATAATTTATTAATAAGGTTTTTTAAATATTATATATAAAGGTTTTATTATGCCAGGAAATATTGGTGATTTTAAAGAATTAATCGAAAATAGCAGAAAAACAGGACTATTTGTAGATAAATCTTTATTTATTCAAAGCATTATTGATTCTCAAACAGATCCTATATTAATTACCCGCCCTAGAAGATGGGGTAAAACCATTAATATGAATATGTTATTTTATTTTTTTGTTCATGCCAACCAACTTGAGGGAATGGGTAAAAGTGCGGAATTTATTAAACAATGCAATGATTTGTTTACAGATCTTAATATATTTACCAAAAATGTTGATGCTAAATTAGCTAAAATGTATATGAGACAATATCCAGCAATCTTTATTAGCTTTGCTGGATCGGTGGACGATTCAAACAAAGAAGATATTACTAAACCGGATTGGGATAAGATTAAAGGACTAATAATTGGCAGAATAGCGGAACTTTTTGCTGAATTTAATTATCTTGCTCAAGATTTAAAAAAGAAGATTGATGAAAAATTTAATCAAGCATTAGATCAAAAAATCGCTGAATATAAAAAACGTTTTAGTGTAGCAAATTTGTCAGATGTAGAAAGGATCAAAATATACGAAGAAGCTGTGCAAAGTCAAATTGCTGTTCAATCAATATTTTCGGAACAAAAAAATTTAGAAAAGTTTGATCGTATTAGTCGAGGAAAACCAAAAGATGATGCGGAATTATCTGATAGCGTTAATTTTTTAGCAAAATTATTAAATAAATTCCATGCCAAGCCAGTATATATTTTTATTGATGAATACGATAGTTTAATAAATAAATATTTTAATCAAAAAGAAATTTTAGATGAATTAACTGCTACATTTAGTGGAATATTTTCGTCTTTTGCTAAGCCTACCGGTATGATTAACGATCATATTCAAAAAGTGGTTTTTACCGGTATTTTACGGGTTGCTAAAGCTAACATATTTTCTGGGTTGAATAATCTTGCGGAAGAAACAATATTAGATTATAAATTTAGTGAATATTATGGATTTACCGAAAAAGAAGTTAATGAATTATTAGATCAAGCTGGTATTTTAAATAAACAAGAGATCAAATCTTGGTATAATGGTTATATAGTAGGTAATAATACTGTTTATAATCCCTGGTCAATTATGCAATGTATAGATCATGCTGGAAGTTTAGAACCATATTGGGTTGGAACAGCCAACCCCCAAATGCTAAAAGATATATTAATTAATAAGTCTTCACGCGAAGATAAGCAAAAAATTCGTAATTTAATTAAATATCAAGAAGCTATCTTAGACACTGATTTAAAGAAGCAGGTATCATTTGATGATTTACAAAACAATCCAGGCATTGTTTGGAGTTTGTTAATTCATACTGGTTATTTAACATTAATTACTATGAATGATAAGCGTCAGGTACGATTGCCAAATAAAGAGGTAGCTTTATTAATTAAAGATTACGTGGATAATTGGTTTACAGAGCAGTCATTTTTAAGTAAAACTGCAAATAGTTTATTAACTGGGGATTTTATAAAATTTGAAGAAGCGCTAAAAGAAATTTTTGGTGATCCAGCGTATAGTGCTAGAATTTTTAGTGGTGGTGGGCGAGTTAAGGCACTAGCGGTAGAAACAGCTAAAGAATTTATGTATCAATTTTTAATAATGACCGAGCTTAGATGTATTAATCTAGTTGGTAATTCAGAATATGAGGTATTTGCTGAAATAGAAGATGTGAGCATTGGTAAAACTAGACCTGATTTATTAGTAGTTAACCATAAGCAACACTTATGTGTGGTTGGTGAAATTAAGGTTGCTTTTAAAGCAACTGAGGATTTAAAGACATTAGCCACACAAGGAGCGTTAGCCCAAATTGATAGAAATCAATATGGTAAAATGTATCAAGAAAAATATGGTTATAAAATATTAAAACTTGGTATTGCTTTTAGAGGCGATAATTTTGAATTGGCTTATTAAATTTAAAATTTATGATTTTTTAAAAAAATTTCAAAACCCTAAATTTTAAAAGCTGTCATTCCAAAGTGATAATGTCCCCTTAAGACCAAAATGAAAATGTCCCCCATAAAATAAATATACTGGTCACTTAGATTTCTAAAATAAGGTGGCCAACATGGGGGACAAGTTAATTATGCGTAAAAAAGAAAGGGAACGCAAAGTGATATTATCTGGATATAAAGAAGGTAGGTATACATTAGTTGAAGCAGCTGAACGCATGGAAATTAGTTATAGACAGGCGAAGCGTATTTGGCGGCGTTATCAGAAGGAAGATGATGTTGGTTTAATTCATAAGAGCCGAGGCAAACCTTCTACAAGAGCTATTGATGAGAAAACCAAAAAAGTGATTTTAAAATTATACCAAGAAAAATATAATGGATTTGGAGCGACTTTTGCAGTAGAGAAATTGACTGAGGATGATAATTATACAATTAGTAGTGAAACACTACGTCAATGGTTAAAAGTGGCAAATTTATGGATTCCACGCCGTAAAAGGAAAAGTTATCGCCAATACCGAGAGCGGAGAGCTTGTTTTGGAGAGTTATTACAAATTGATGGTTCAGATCATAGATGGTTTGGTCAAGGAACAGAAAGGTGCTGTTTGTTAGATATAGTTGATGACGCTACTGGTAAAACATTTGCACTATTAGATACTGGAGAAACAACATTAATTTTATTAAAAGCATTAAAAAGATGGGTTGAGTTATATGGTGTGCCAGAATCAGTGTATGTAGATTTAAAGAACGTGTATGTTTCTCCTAGTGGTTTAAAAAGCAACAATGATGATGAAGAAGAGCTGAAGCCACAAGAAAGTTGGAGTGTATTTGAGCAAGTATGTAAGCGATTAAATATAAGAATTATTAAAGCATATTCTGTGCAAGCAAAAGGTAGAGTTGAGCGTAAGCATGGTGTATTCCAAGATAGATTTGTTAAAGAACTACAATTAAAAAATATTAAAACTATTGAAAAAGCTAATGAATATTTAGATGGTAGATTTTTAAATAATATTAATAATAAATTTTCAATAGCACCAAAAGATAGTAAAGATCGTCATCGTGACGTAAAACAATATGGAGATTTAGATCAAATTTTTTGTTGGGAATATAATCGTACAGTACATAATGATTGGACTATTCAATTTAAAAACAAACACTATCAATTAGATAAAAAACAACCATTATTAATTAATGCTGGCAAAAAAATAACAATACATTTACATTTGGATGGTAAAATTAGTTTATGGTTTAAGGAGGAGCCAATATCGTTCAAATTGTTAGAACACTACATTAAACCTCCGGCAAAACCTAAGCCTGCTCCAAAAGTTTATAGCTCAGCACAAAGAAGTGAAAATTCAAGAAAGAATAAAGGGAAGACTCCTTGGTGTGGTTATGGCCTTAAAAGGGTTCCAGCAAGATTCGTGCGTAAATATAACACTTATGTTATTTAACTTGCGTTAAGTCTGTTTTATTGGCTTTGGATCTAGAACAAATTTTCAATATAAAAATATATTCTAAATCTAATTTGTCCCCATATTTA
>CAIVQA010000096.1 GCA_903907935.1 uncultured Francisellaceae bacterium | reverse complement strand
GTATGAAGCATTTTTTAAAAAATTGGGCTTGTTCAAATTAAGGTAACATAAATCATCTCTTGTTGGGATTTGGTGAATATTTTCTATCCTGACTACGATTATAAGCTCTAGTTTCTTCTCTTCTATATGGATCTGGTTCGTATCTTCTATGATTTATTTCAGATCTTCTATAACCGGGTTCAATACTTCCACGTTCTCGTTCATTTCTGCGATAATATGGGCGATATCTATCATAATGTGGTACAAATTCTCTATCGTGTTGATAAGCATCTGTATATCTTAAATCCTGACTTAACAAGCGTTTATGGTCTGATCCTCTATATGGAGGAGGTGGTGATAGTTTCGATGGATCATCTTTCCGTTCCGTATTTGATTCAGGTTGTTTTTCAACATTAGCTGGTGACTGTATGGCTAGCGATTCTTGGTTAGAAGGATTTTGTTGTTCTAACTTTGATGGCGCTAAATGCTGTTGTACGGAAGCAGCTGATTGCACTGGATTTGTTTGAGGTAAACTCGGTTCCGTTAAATTTGATTGTTGTGCTTGACTTTGTTGTGCTATTGAACCTTGTTGAGCTGAACTACTAGCTTGTTGTAAAGTATTTATTGGTAAAATTTGAGATGATAATAAAGAAGCGGTTGACGGTGATGCATAACCAATAGTTCCCAGATATGGACGGGGTAATAAATTATGCATAAATGGTTGCAGAAAAGGGGTAGGCAAAGGTAGCAAAGGAGAAAAAGGAGGTAAAGTAGTTAATGGAAAACTAGGTATTCCGGACATTGTACTACTATTAGGCTGTAATATGGGGGAAACTATAGGAGCAGTAACAGCTTGTGGTAATGATGAAGCACTAGAGTTTAAAGGTATAAACCTCCCTCTATTTAGAAACCTTCTATTATCATAAGAATTACGCCCCATTAATCTTTGAGTAGGGTACTTGGGTGTTGCTAATGACGCAGGGGAATTTCCTGGAAAGGTATAGGCTGAGGCTGTCCCTGAAGATCTTAATGTTGGAACTGGAGCAGAGGCAATTTCTACTGTAGAAGAACTGATTCTTTCTTCGTGTTCTGTGGTATTACTAGTATTATAAGTTGTGGGCATATTAGCGGTTGATATTACAGACTGACGAGCAGTTCTAGGCTGGTTTAAACTATCTAGACCATGTTGGTTCAATTTAATTACAATTTTATTAATATCAATTGTAGCACCTTGATCCATGCTGTGGAGCAAGCTATAGCATTCTGGACTTAATTCAAAATATTGGGAATGATTGCATATAAGATTTAAAAGTTTGTTTGGTGTAATATGTTTATCTTCAATTCCCAAAAATAAAAATTTTTGTTCTAACAATTCAATTAATTTTTCAATTAATATCGTATAATTAAGTTGGGCATGCATAATTCTTTTTATTATATTTAACATATTTGCTGTAAGTAAAATACATTTATCGGAATCATTAATAATATCCTTTTCATCTAGCACAAAAAATAAATTTTCATATGGATCTATAAACGTTCTTTTAAACTCACCGAAATATGCTGTGTATTTATATTCTATATTTCTTGGCCAAAGTCGATCTTTCCATATTTTATCAAACAATTTGCTTAATCTTATTATTTTATTAGGTGACTGTTCTATGGTATTTTCTATGTCTTTTAAAAATTTTGAAAGTTCTTCACCATTGATGGGCATAATTTTCCTCCTTGTTTTTTTATTATTTTATTATGTATTAATATTAATCTAATGCAATATTTTTATATTTTATTTAACAATTATATTATTTGGAATTTTAAGTTGTCGAACTATATGCTCTTATGCTAGGTATAACCGTTAACATATTTATAATAAACTATAAAAAAACTACCTATGGAGAATTAACTTGTATAAATCTATTAAATTTTCACAAAAAACTCCCAAAACAGCAGAAGTCCAATATCAATTTGGTTTAAAGTATTTTTTTGGTATTGATGGATTTCCTGAAGATAAAGGTCAAGCTATTCAATTGTTAAAAAATGCCGCCGAACTTGGGCATATAGGTGCTCAAGTGGCGTTTGGAGAATATTTAGTATCGCAAGGTGAAAATTATCGTAAAGATTCTCCTAAGGAAGCAGCCAATTATTGGCAGAAAGCAATAAGTTGGTTTGAAAAAGCCGTGATGGAAGAAAATCCAGAAGCACAATATCATTTAGGTGTAATGTGTTTATACGGTAAAGGTATTCCTAAGAATATACAAAGGGCAATAACATTACTTACCTATTCTGCAGAACAACAATGTACAAAATCTTCCAGCAAACTAGGAGAACTATATTGTAATGGAGAATATGTTACCAGAGACCTTATTAAAGGAATCGAATATTTTGAAAGAGCTGCTCTTTTGGGATGTAGGGTAGCATTTTATAACCTTGGTGTTTTCTTTTCATCACTGATCCCTCAATCTTTAGAAGATGAGAAACACATGTTCGAATGCTACACTAATGCCGCAATTCAGGGAGAAGTAAATGCCCAAATTAATCTTGGTGAAATATATTTTAAACGTGGAAATATTAAAGAAGCTCTATTTTGGTATGAAAAAGCTGCTTCTCAAGGTGACCAGGAAGCTAGAAATAAAGTTGCTGAATATAAAAAAAGCAAATTAACGCCAGAAGAAGCAAGAAAAATGAAGGTTTTATATGGGATTAGTAAACAGTATATAGAGCAAGGAAAAATAATAGAAGCAATACAATATGCCACCGAGTCTTTAAACATGGGCTACGAAGAATCTAGACAATTAGCATTTCAGATCCGCAGTGCGAAAATAAATAAAGTTCAAACTTTAATGAAGGGTAAAAAGAATAAAAAGTTTGACGATCAGCATGATCCTGTAAAATCATCGATTGAAGATGGGTATAAAGTTACGATACTAGAGAAAGGCCGAACAGAAGCTGATTATGCATTAGGTATGATGTACTTTAAAGGTGAGGGTGCTGCTGTTTCTAAAGATTTTGTTCTGGCCATAGAATATTTAAAAAAAGTTCCTATTAGTGAAGGGCGTTCAGATGCTCATTTAGTACTTGGGCGAATATTTTATAATGGTGAGGGAGGAATTGTACGAAGCTATAAGGAAGCGGAAAAATATTTTAAAATGGCTGCAGAGCAAGGAGAAAAAGAAGCTCAATTTGAGCTTGGGATAATGTATTTAACAGGTTATAAAGAGGTTAATCAAAACCTTAGTGAAGCATTAGCATGGTTTATAAAAGCTGGTGTTAATGGACATAGAGAAGCCGAGTACCAAGCTGGTGAAATTTATAATAATGGATCTGAACAAATTGTAAGTAATAAAGTTTTGGCTATTAAGTGGTGGAGTCTTGCGGCTAAAAGTGATCACCCTGAGGCACAATATAAGTTAGGAGAAGCATGTTTTAATGGAAATGGAATTTCTCAAAATCAAGAGAAGGCCATAAAATTATGGGAAAGAGCTACTTGTATGGCTGGACATACTGCATCGCAATATATGCTTGCCGAAGCATATTTTAGTGGTAATGGAGTTGTTCAAGATAAATCTAAAGCTTTTAAATATTACTCAGAATTAGCCGAAAAAGGTCATATGTTAGCCCAATGGAAACTTGGTAATATATTTTATTGTGGCGATGGCGTAAAAAAATCTTTGTTTATTGCTGCAAAATGGATTAAGTTATCTGCCGAGCAAGGGTATTCTGAAGCACAATATAAACTTGGAGAATTGTATTGGTGTAATAAAGATCTTCAAAATAAAGTTGAAGCTGTTAAATGGTTTAAGATGGCAGCCATAAAAGGACATATAGGTGCCAAACGTATACTTGGAAAAGCATATCTTACCGGAGAAGGTGTAAAAAACAAAAATCTTTCGCAAGCTGTAGTGTTATTTGATGAAGTCATTGGCAGTGGACATAAAGTAGATGGAACAATTTCGTTTCAAATTGCAATTCTATTTTTGAGGAAAGTTGAGAGTAATAAAGGAACAAAAAAAGAATCCAATATTGCTGAATTGATTCGGTGGCTAAACATAGCGGCAGAACAGAATTGTGTTGATGCTCAACTTAAACTTGGAGAGTTACATTGGTATGGTGTTCTAATTGCTAAAAATCAAGCAGAAGCAATTAAGTGGTATGAAGAAGCAATTAAACAAGAACCAAATCATTTGGATGCTGTATGTAAACTAGGACAAGCATATCAAAAAGGTATTGGAGTAAAACAGGATAATGTAAAAGCTATGGAGTATTATACCAAAGCTGCTCCAAAAGATGTTGAAGCTCAATATTGTCTTGGGGAATTATTGTTGAAAAAAGAAGGCATGGCACAGCAAAGTAAGCTAAAAGAGGCTATTGAATGGTTTAAACAAGCAGCTACAAATGGGCATCGCAAAGCGATGTCTCGTCTTCTAGAGTTATTGTCGAATAATACGCATGATGGTGATTATCAAGATTTATTATCAGTAGAATTGTTACAGCAAGCCAGTAATCAAGGGTATATAAAAGCTCATTATGTACTTGGTAATAAATATAGTAAAGGTAATGGTGTTAGAGAGGATTGGATTAAGGCAGATGAATGTTGGACTAAAGCCGCTAGATGTGGATTAAGTGATGCTGAGCAACAATTAATCGCTAACAAAACCATGATAGCAAAAGCCTACTATGAGCGCGGTTGTGAATATAATAAACAAAAAATTTATAAGAAGTATATAGAATGCTTGCTTCAAGCTGCTCGTGGTGGGCATGCAAAAGCTCAATATGAACTTGGTAAACATTATTTTATTGGTAGGCATGTTTATAAATCTTTTACGATGGCAAAACATTTTTGGCAACAAGCAGACGAGCAAGGAAATGAACAAGCAAAACAACAACTTGTTAGAATTAATAAATATGAAGCAACAAAAGCAAGAGAAGCAGTAGCAAAAGCAATAGAAGCAGCAGAAGTAGTAAAAGCTGTCGAAAGAGTTAAAATGGCCGAGAAAGTTAAAAAAATCGAAGCAGCTTGGGTCTTGCAAACAAGTGAAGTAGCTAATAATAATTTCTATGTTCAGGATAACACTTTTCCAGCTACTAATGATGACGGACAATCTACTAAGGAAAAAGTGTTGCAAGTGGTTGAACAAAATGATTTAACTAGTATGACAGTTAATACAATAAGGAGACACCAAAAAGCAGCACATACTATTATGAGTATTAATTTAATGGCTCATGTTCCCACAGAAGTTGTTGACTTATTAACCAAATTAAATGAATTTGGTTATTTAGCCTATTTGGTTGGTGGTTCTGTTAGAGATTTATTATTATCTCAAAATGATGTATTATCTCAAAAATTTAATTTATTTGAACCTAGACAATATAATGATTTTGATGTTGTTACTACGCTTTCATCAGATTCATTATTACAAAAAATAGTATCAGATCTCTATTCTTCAATGCCATATCCTTGCAAACATAAAGATCAACTTTTTACAGTTATAAGCAAACGCACTGGTAATAAAATAGATATATGGTTAAATCCTCGTTTAGATGGAATAGGAGATGGGGAAATAAGTTCAATGGAAGAAGAAGATGCTTATCTTGGTAGAGATGCAGAAAATCGTGATTTTACCGTAAATGCGATATATGTAAATAACGAAGGAAGAATATTTGATCCCACAAATAGAGGATTATCTGAACTTGGGCGTCAAGAACTAAATTTTATTAGAGACCCTAGTTATAGTATAAAAAGTGATCCGTTGCGATTGCTGCGATTAGTAGAATTAAAAGTACGTTTAGGTTTGAATATTGATACAAAATTAATACCCATTATAAGAAGCGTTATTACTTATAATCCAAGTTTAATGAGAAATATACCTAGAGAAGTAATGTGTTCAAAGTTAAACCACATGTTTTTTGGCGGTAATGCAAAACAAGTGTATTTGACTTTAAATCTATTAGGTATAACACAAGAATTATTTAGTCAAAATAGAAATAATGTTCTTTATCAAGATTATCTTTATGTATATTGGGCTACTGAACAATTCAGATTGTTTGATGAACGTATTCTATCATCACTCTTGTTTTCTAAAAAGAATTTTAGAGTTATGCAAGATTATATAGATGAAGTTTTTGCTATTTTTGATGTGGCTAATCTAGCGTATTTACTGAATCAGTACCCCTCGCAAAACGAGGTAAATGTATTGTGCACCTTTAATCCATGCATATGGAATTATTATCCGATGGATCAATCACAAACAGAAAAGTATAAAACATTGGTACTAAAGTTATGCAAAGAATATTTTAATAGTAGTTGCTGTAACAGCCATATGCTAGATAGTAGAACTTTTTATGGTTCTGGTTGTAGGCAAGCAATGTTTACTCCATTGTACCAAGTGTTAAATTCTGGTCAACATGATTTAACTTCTTGTATGCATTACTATTATGTGCCGTCAGTTGATCACATATTAGAAAAATCAGCAAGGGAAACTATTAAAGCAGGTAACCTGCAAACATTTGCAAGTTTATTAGATAGAAACCCATATTTAATGGATCAACTGGGAAAAGAATGGTTTCTTGATGTGGCTGCACAATTTAATCAAACTGAAATTGTAAGGTGGTTATGCCGAAGGTGTTTTTCTGGTGATGATCAGCAGAATTACATTACAAATAGTAATTCAGGTAAACGCTTACTTCTAAACATTACGGAAAAATATAAGAACTTTAGTTGCTTCGAAGAAATTGCGCCTTACATTTACAGAGAAGCAATTAATCTAAGGCTGTGGAATGCAGTTTGTTTAAACTGCAACATTAGAACAATTAAAATACTTTTAGATAAATATTTACTTAGCAATCGTGCTGAACAATATTATATAAAAGTAACAAGTATTCTACAAAAAGTAATAGATAACTTAAAAGATACAAAACAACAGAAATTAAGCGGTAGAGGAGAAACACATCCACAAAACATAAAATATGAGTTACAAAATGTAATAGATACATTAAACATTGAATTGCGTAAGGTTAGGGAGAAAACGCGGTTCTGTTACAAAATTTTCTGATAATTGGGCCGTAACTATTCAGCCGTTAAACAGCAAATAGTGTTTAATCAGTGCCGGTTTTTACAATGGTGCCACAATTAGGATTTTTGTCACCATATAATTAAATAATTAGCAATAAATTATATGTAAAATACAGGATTGACATTTTACATATAAATAATAATATGTAGCCATTATGCAAAACATACAAAAAACTTTATTTTCTTTTGGTTGGCATTTTATTAGACCACGATTTTGGCGTTTTTTAATTCTTATAATCGCTATGTTAGGGTGGGCTATTCAAGAATCAGTATATCCATATTTTATAAAATTATTTATAGATAAAATAACGCAATATTCTTCAGATAAAAGTAATATTTTTGTTTTCATGGCTCCAACCTTATTTGCTTTTATAGCACTTTGGTTGATCATAGAAGTTGGATTTAGAACCTATGATTTTTTATCTGTTAATTTTTTTCCACAATTTCGTGCTGATGTGCGTGGTGCACTTTTTCAATATGCCAACAAACACTCTTATCAATATTATTCGGATCATTTTGCAGGAAGTATTGCCAGTAAGATTTCCAGACTACCAGAAGCATTAGAAAATATTATGACCATTATTTTTACAGTAATATTTCCTGTTCTTGCAGCTTTTATTATAAATATTTCACTTTTGTATACGGCTAATCCATTATTTGCTGGTATTATGGGAGGATGGCTTATTTTTCATTGTTTTATAACATATATTTTTACTCGTAAGTGTGCGGTTTATTCTTGTGAACATTCAGCTGCTATTACAGCGTTAAATGGAACAATAGTAGATATATTAACCAATATTGCCAATGTTCGTTTGTTTGCTAATCGTCATTTTGAAAGACAATATTTAGCTAAATTTCAGGATGAAGAAATACAAAAATCTCATCAATTGATGCGTTATAACGCATGGATGAAAATATTTTTAGGACTTGCTAGCCAAATCTTTATTTTTTCTATGGTGATTTGTGGTATTTATGCGTGGCGAGAAGATTGGATTACTTTAGGTGAATTGACTTTGGTTTTATCTTCTACCAATTTGATTGGTTTAGCATGGTATCTTGGGATGCATTTGATCAAAATATATGAAAATATTGGTATATCCCAAGAAGCGTTAAGTATAGTACAAAGAGCTGTTGATATTATGGACTTTTCTGATGCCAAACCGATCCTTATTACAAGAGGAGAAATCAAATTTCAAGATGTTACATTTCATTATAATAAAGGTAAAAAAATATTTAAAAATAAAACAATTACTATTCATCCAGGAGAAAAAGTAGGTTTGGTTGGTTTTTCTGGATCAGGGAAAACTACTTTTGTGAACTTGATTTTACGCTATTTTGACGTAGAAAGTGGTCAGATTTTGATTGATGATCAAGATATTAAAACTGTTACCCAAGATTCGTTAAGAAAACAAATTGCATTAATCCCTCAAGATACTAGTTTGTTCCATAGAACTCTATTAGAAAATATTCGGTATGGAAAGCCAGATGCTACTGATGCCGATGTTATCGATGCGTCACATAAAGCACATTGCCATGAATTTATTGATCAATTAGAGCAAAAATATCAAACATTGGTTGGTGAGCGTGGTATTAAATTGTCTGGTGGTCAAAGGCAAAGGATTGCTATTGCGAGAGCAATTTTAAAAAATGCCCCGATTTTAATTTTAGATGAAGCAACTAGTGCATTAGACTCGGTTACAGAAAAATATATTCAAAATAGCTTAAAGCAGCTTATGGAAAATCGCACAACTATTGTGGTGGCTCATAGATTATCTACTTTGTCTGACATGGATAGAATTATAGTGTTCAAAGAAGGCATAATTATTGAAGATGGAAAACATGAAGATCTGATAAAAAATGATGGCCATTATGCCAACCTTTGGAAAATGCAGGTTGGTGGATTTTTACCAGATATTTCTACGTATTAATTTTATTTTTATTAATAATTGTCCAATCTTTTTCTCTATACTTCATAACTTTTCTCCATTTCCTTTTAAGGTGAGTTAATAACTAAATGAATAGAGGTTTTTTTATTATTTTTTTTAATGATAAAAATAGCGTAGTAACTGTGGAGTAGTTTGATTTAATTAACTATATACTTATATTAAGTAAGTATGAAGCATTTTTTTAAAAAAGAGACGGATTATGCCAAAAGAACAAGATGAATTTGAAAATTTTCCTGAAGATATAGAACATCCAGCCAAAAGTTTATGGGAACAGTTGTTAAAAACATTTAAAGACTTCTTAAATTTACATCCACAAAATGGTGATCAATCTCAAAGTGAAGAAGAAAAAAGAAGAAAAGAAGAAGAGGAAGAAGAAGAAAAACAAAGAAGACGTTTGGTCGGGCAATTAAGCAGTATTTTATTAGAATTTACCGATTTACACAAAACTTCTTCTATACCAGAACCAGAGTGGCAGATGCCCGGCTACATGAGAAAGAGTCATTGGGGGCCAGACTCAGAAATTAGAGCTTTTGCTGAGCATTTTAGCAATAATAGTCTTGTTGGATCATTAGATAACCTTATAGATGGGAAAGATCTAACAACCAAAGAAAATGCCTATAAAGAATTGAAACAAGGGATAGAAAGTTTTAAAGCAGAAAAGCAAGAAAATGTTCCAGAAAGAGATAAAAGTAATAGTAATTTTGGATTAGATCAGAATACAGCTGATCAAATAAGAAAGATGGAAAAATACCTTGATGATTATATTAAGGGTTGTAGGCCTGATGGGAATAAAAATACAGCAGAATTTAAGGAAGCTGAGGCTAAATTAAAACAAACTAGAAAAACAATGGACAATCCATATTATTCACCAGATTATCAGCAACCTAAGTCTGAATATGCTGAATTTGATAGTTTTTTTAACAATTTCAATAATTTTGGTAGTACTACTAATAGAGAAAAACCTTATCCCAAACCAAGTTACAACAATGACCGACAGAAAACAGGTTATACTAGTGAACAACAAAATAAAGAAGACAAAAGTAAAGCAGAAGAAGACAGTATAAAAAATGGCGGACAGTTTATTAAAGACAATAATTTAACGGATATGTTAGCTAAATTTTTAGATCCAAGCACACCAAAAGCAGGCAAAAACATAGCTTATAGGGTATTAGCACTAGCTACTCATCCTGATAAAGTTTCAGGACAATCTCAAAATATAAAAGATATAGCAAACAAAATATTTAAACAGCTTAATAATTATAAAAATACTTCTAGCACGGATAATAATTTTACTGAGGCAAAAAATTTTTTAAATGGTATAAAAGACATTGCTGCTAGTAGCAAAGCTAGTCCGTCGTCTCCTAGCTCTGCTTCTCCTTCTCCTGGATCTGGTAGTAGTAGTGGAGGACGATGATAATAATAGAGTACTTGGTTTTGATATTCTTAGGAACGCATACGTTCCTAAGTTACTTTAACTTATTCCAACCTAATTTTTCTCTTAACATAGTAAAATAATTATATTTTAGTGGATGGATTAATTTTAATTCTTTATGGTATTTGGTAATATTAATTTCGGTACCTTTGGTTAATTTTATATAGTTTTGACCATCAAAACTTAAACCACAATCAGCATTATTATGATGATCTAAAATTTTTAATTTAATTAGGCTGGTTTCATTAACTACTAATGGCCTAGAGTTTAATGTGTGAGGATACATGGGGATTATATTAAAAATCTTTAAAGTAGGGTATAAAATCGGCCCACCTGCAGATAAAGAATAGGCGGTGGATCCAGTAGGGGTGGCAATTATTAAACCATCTGCGCGTAATTGTAATATAAATTGATCATCAATAAAAATTTCAAATTCGATTAATCTAGGTATTTTACCACTATATAAAACGACATCATTTACTGCACAGTTAGTAATATTTTTTGGTTTATTTTTTTGTTTAATACTGGTGTATAACAGGCTACGTTGTTCTTCAATATATTTTCCAGATAAAATTGCCGTTAAACTAGATTTAATTTTATTAAAATTTAGATCTGCTAAAAATCCTAATCTACCTTTGTGGATCCCTAATATAGGAGTATTGGTATCAATAATAGTTCTAGCAGCATGTAATAGGCTACCATCGCCACCAATTACTATTATTAAATCACAAGATTTTTTTAGGCATTCCTTTTCACTATATATATTACAATTATGTTGCTGTAAGATTTTTAAGACTTTTTCTACAGCGGCTTTTATTCCTATTTTAGATGATGTGGGTGATTCAACTGAATTTGGTTCAATTTTTTTTATAAATAAGCCAATATTTTTAAAATTGTTCATAAAGTCTCTTGAAAATATATAATTAAGCCTTATTTAAATTATATACTAAACACACATGGTTTTAGGTGCTCTAAAAAACAAGGAGTGTTGTTTGAGCCTCCTTGGCTATCTGTTGCTCTTTGCTTTGCGAAAGGCGAGTTTCACGAAAAAATGTCAGGATAGACATTTTTGACGTGTGCAACACGCCCGAAGGGCGAGCGCCAGGATGGTCGTGAGTCACTTGTTTTTTAGAGCACCTAAAACTCATGTGTGTTTAGTATAAATATATATAGTATATACTCGCAACTAAAGGTTATTATATTATGAGTGAAAATAATACTGAAAATAGAAATACAGAGTTGAATTTTGAGCTAGATGAAAATCTAGATCTAGAAAAAATACAACAAAAAGTGGCGCAACTACAATCAGATTTGTTAGCTGCAGAGGCTAAAGCTGCTGAGAATTGGGATTTATTGTTAAGAACTAAGGCGGACGAAGAAAATACTCGTAAGCGTGCTAGATTAGATGTGGAAAGTGCTCATAAATATGGTATAGAGAGATTTGCACGTAGTATGTTAAATGTAGTAGATAGTTTAGAACGAGGGATAGAGTCATCAAATATAGAAGTTAGTAATAGCGAGAGTAATGAAAATATAATTAAAGGACTAAAAGATGGTATGGATCTTACTCTTAAATTATTATTAGATACTTTAGAACAATTTGGTATCAAAATGTTAAATCCTATTGGTGAAACATTTAACCCAGCTCAGCATGAGGCATTATCTATGCAAGATCAAGCAGATGCAGCGCCAAACAGCGTATTGATGGTGGTTCAAAAAGGCTTTACTATGCACGATAGAGTGTTAAGACCAGCCAGGGTTATAGTAGCAAAAACAATTAATTAAAGTTTAGAGTCTTGATTTTTTGTTTTTTGGACTTATTTAAAGATGATATTGAGGAAAGTTTTTAATACAAAAAGTAAATATTTAGAGAGTGGGGAGTTTTAAAATGGCAGAAACTATTATAGGTATCGATTTAGGAACAACTAATTCTTGTGTAGCTATTTTGGAAGGTTCTACTCCAAAAGTTATTCCTAACAGTGAAGGGGATAGAACGACCCCATCTATTGTAGCGTATGCAGATAATGGTGAAAAATTAGTAGGAGTTACCGCGAAAAATCAACGTGTTACTAATTCTAAGCATACATTATTTGCAATTAAAAGATTGATTGGACGTCGTTATGATGATGAAGTAGTAAGTAGAGATCGAGATATAGTACCTTATCAAATAATCAAAGCTGATAATGGTGATGCTTGGGTACAAGTAGAAGATCAAAAATTAGCTCCACCACAAATTTCTGCTGAAGTATTAATTAAAATGAAAAAAACTGCAGAAGATTATTTGGGGAAAGAAGTTAAATCAGCAGTTATTACTGTTCCTGCTTATTTTAACGATTCTCAACGGCAAGCAACTAAAGATGCAGGACGCATTGCAGGGTTAGATGTAAAAAGAATTATTAACGAACCAACTGCTGCAGCTTTAGCTTATGGTTTAGACAAACAATCAGGTAATGCCATCATTGCTGTTTATGATTTAGGTGGAGGTACTTTTGATATTTCTATTATAGAAATTGCTGATGTAGATGGAGAACGGCAATTCGAAGTTTTAGCTACTAACGGAGATACCTTCTTAGGTGGTGAAGACTTTGATATGCGTATTATTGATCATCTAGTAAGTGAATTTAAAAAAGAAAGTGGTATTAATCTTAAAAATGATTCAATTGCTTTGCAACGTTTAAAAGAAGCAGCAGAAAAAGCTAAGATAGAATTATCTTCTAGAGAACAAGCAGATATTAATTTGCCATATATAACTGCAGATGCTAGTGGGCCTAAACATTTAAACATTAAACTAACTAGAGCCAAATTAGAGTCTATAGTAGACGATTTAGTCATGGGTACATTAATTCCTTGCGAGAAAGCCTTAAAGGATTCTGGTAAAAGTTTAAGTGATATTTCATCAGTAATTTTAGTGGGTGGTCAGACTAGAATGCCTAAAGTACAACAAATAGTACAAGACTTCTTTAAAAAGGCACCAAGAAAAGATGTTAATCCTGATGAAGCAGTAGCTATTGGTGCAGCTATCCAAGCAGGGGTATTATCTGGTGCAGTTAAAGACGTATTATTATTAGATGTAACCCCATTGTCTTTAGGGTTAGAAACTATGGGTGGAGTTATGACTAAACTTATTGAGCGTAACACTACTATTCCTACCAAGAAAACTCAGGTATTTTCTACAGCTTCAGATAATCAAACTGCAGTTACTATTAGAGTATTTCAAGGTGAAAGAGAAATGGCATCTGGTAATAAATTGTTAGGACAATTTGATTTACAAGATATTCCTCCAGCACCACGTGGAGTACCACAAGTAGAAGTAAGTTTTGATATTGATGCTAATGGTATTTTAAGAGTGTCTGCTAAAGATTTAGCTACAAATAAAGAACAAAAAATTGAAATTAAAGCATCTAGCGGATTAAATGAACAAGAAATTAACCGTATGGTTAAAGATGCAGAAGCTCATGCTGAAGAAGATCGTAAATTTCACGATATAGTGTCTACTCGTAATCAAGCAGATGCCATGATTCATGCTAGTGAAAAAGCGATTAAAGATGCTGGCGATAAAGTTACTAGCGAAGAAAAACAACGTATTACTAATGCAATTAATGATTTAAAAGAAGCTTTAAAGGGTAACGATAAAACTTTAATAGAATCTAAATTACAAGTATTGCAAGAAGCATCACATAAACTTGCAGAACACATGTATCAATCAGCTGCAGGTGCCGGGCAACCAAACACTACTCAGGGAGGAGATTCTGCTACTACTTCTAGTTCTTCAAGTAATAGTAGTAATAACCAAGGTAATACTGTAGATGCTGAATTTGAAGAAATTAAAGATAGTAAAAAATAAATATGTCGCAAAAAAAACAAGACTATTACGCTGTTTTAGGCGTAAATAAGGGTGCTAGTGATGCTGATATAAAAAAAGCTTATCGCAAAATGGCAATGAAGCATCATCCAGATAGAAATCCTGGTGATAAATCCGCAGAGGAACAGTTTAAAGCAGTTCAACAAGCATATGAAGTGCTCTCTGATCCACAAAAACGACAAGTATATGATAATTATGGTCATGCAGGAGTAGATGCTGCTAGTGGTTATGGTGGTGGGCACCACCATGCTGGGGCTAATGCTGGTGCCAATTTTGAAGATGTTTTTGGTAATATTTTTGGCGATATATTTGGCAATAGAGGAGATTTTGGCGGTTTTGCTAGAGCAGGCGGTGGTGGGTCTCAAGTTAAGAAAGGGGCTGATTTACGGTACATTGCTGATCTATCTTTAGAAGAAGCTATACATGGTACTAATATTACTATTAAATTAAATGTTCCTACTCTTTGTAAAGCTTGTAATGGTAATGGCGCTAAAGATGGAGCAAAGCCAACGACTTGTGCTACTTGTCATGGCCAAGGCCAAGTGCGAATTCAACAAGTATTTTTTTCTATACAACAAACTTGCCCGTCTTGTAATGGTGCTGGTTCGACAATTACCGATTATTGTAAAAAGTGTCGCGGTAATGGTCGGGTAGAAGAAAGTAAAACATTATCAGTCAAGATCCCTGCTGGTGTGGATAACGGAGATAAGATTCGTTTAAGTGGAGAAGGGGAAGCTGGAGTTCGTGGTGGTAAAGCTGGAGATCTATTTGTACAAATAAGGGTAAAGGATCATGCTATTTTTAAACGAGAAAATAGTAATTTACATTGTAATGTACCAATAAGTTTTGTATTAGCGGCTCTTGGTGGAGAAATTGATGTACCAACGTTTACAGGGCCAGTAAAGTTAAAAATTCCTGCTGAAACTCAAGCTGGTAAAGTGTTTCGTTTGCGTGGTAAAGGGGTAACTACGGTAAGAGGCGATGGTCCTGGTGATTTATTTTGTGAAATATCAATTGAAACTCCAATTAATCTTACTAAAGAGCAAAAAGATTTATTACAAAAATTTGATGATAGTCTTAAAAGCGCTGGTAATAAACATAGCCCGTTAACTTTATCTTGGGTACAGATGGTAAAAAATTTATTTAGAGAATTTTAAATGTTAAAAATTGCATTAAGTGGCGCTAATGGAAAAATGGGTAAAGCAATTTTAGCAGCTGCTAAACCTGATCCTGAAGTTACTATACCAGTAAAATTAATAAAATCTGATCAAAAAATTAATTTATTAGAAGAATTAAAAGCTATAGATGTATGTATAGATTTTTCTAGTCCAGCAGGTTCTGAAAATTATTTAAAAATTTGTAAAGAATTAAAAATTCCTATGGTTATAGGTACTACTGGTCTTTCTGCTAATCAACATCAAGAGATTGCTAAAGCAGTAGATCATATACCAATATTATATGCTCCTAATATGAGTATAGGTGCTAATATTTGTTATTATTTATTACATAGTTTGAGTAAACTTTGGTTTAATAAACAAGATCAAAAAATTGTTGAAGTAACCGAGGTACATCATAAGAATAAGAAAGATTCTCCTTCTGGAACTGCATTAAAAATGGCAGAAATTATTAAACAAAGTTATTTGAACGATGATTTACAAATTAAATTTATTAGTAAAAGAATTGGCAATGTTAAAGGTAGACATCAAGTAAAATTTATTAATCCATACGAAGAACTAATTATAAGACATAATGTTAAAAATCGAACTACTTTTGCCAAAGGTGCGTTATTAGCTGCTAAATGGATCATTAATAAACCCAATAAACTATATAGTTTATTAGATGTAATTAATGTTAAGATCTGATAGCTGCTTATTAAGGAACATGCACTTCATAAGCTTCCGCATTTTGAAATTGACCAGATTATCTTTTTACGGTATTTCTAGTTTAACAGTCTGGTCAATTTACCATAAATGCTACAGCTTATGGAGTGCATGTTCTTAAGAGCCACCACCACTTGGTGGTGTGATGTTTACACCATTAATAGTTTGTGGCAAGTTGGATTTAATAGAATTCATTTGACTCTTACTACTACTCATGGCGTTTTTAGTATCTTGATCCATCATTCCAGATATAGCATTAGACGAAGCGGCTTGAGCAGATAATAGTGCCGCAAGTAGTGCTTCTAAGCGTTCATTTTGTTGAATTTTATTATAATCCATCCAAAGTTTAAATGCTTCTAATTGTAATAATTCCATAAGTAATTGATTAGTAGTGGCAGGAGCTGTGCCGCTAAGGTTATTAAGAGTATTAAACCAGGCTGGATCGCTTATACGTCTAAGCGATTCATCATGCATAGTTTGCATTATAGATGTTGGAGTGTAGTTAGATGGTGGAGAATAAGTTGAGGTTGAAGTTGTTAATAGTTTTGTTGTTTCTGGATCTATATAACGTCTTGCTATAATTCCATTTAAACTGTTTTGAGCCATTATTATAGGAGTTTGTGCAGCAATTAAGCTAGCAATTTGTGTTTGATTATCGGATTTGGTGGCACTTGCTTTAGTATTTAATAGTGTATTTAATTGGCTATCGGGAAAAGGATTAATAAGGTTACGAGTTACAAACATAGAGGTTGCTGCATTTGAATCGGTATAACTTAGAAAATTAAAAATACTAGACGGTCTTAAAGTTGCATAAGGAGGACTTCCTGGAGTATCTTGGCATTCTTGTAGGTTACTTTCAGTAGTGTTAGCGTTACAAGACATTCTACTATAATCAGTTATAAATTGGACCTGAGGATTTGTTACTGTAGATCCATCAAGATTTATAAGATGTAATCCATAATTAAGTTCATTAGTTTCTATAGTTTGTATATAATTTTGTGCACCGGTTTCTAAAACGGGGATAACAGCTCCGTTTTGTTGAAATGTTGAAGGAGTTATTAGTGTCGTTGATGAGCCACTACTAGAAGGTGTTTGGCTTGCTATAGTGTTCTCATTAAACCCTAAGGCACTAATCAATAATGTTAATATTACAATATACTCTTTTAACATAGGTATTCTTTTAACCTCCGCTATTTTTTGTTTTATCGGGAAGATTAAAGATTACTTGAGTCTTAGAAATACGGTTTCTTTAACGAAGTGGAGTCTTAAATAATTCCGTTTCGAAATTGATAATGTTTTCGGCTAATGTTAAAGGATCTAAAGATAAAGATTTATTATTAAGAGATTGTTTAATACGAGCAACTTTTTCAAGATCTACTTTTGGTTGGTTGGTTATTTGTTGGGTAAGAATTTTTATAAATTCTGGTTGTAAATAAAAATTTACTATATCATAATTATCATCTTTTATTTTGCTTAAATTTTCTTGATTTTCTGGGATTTCTAAAATTTTATAATTCATAATTTACCTCTTGTAATAATCCAGAAGTTAATACAGTATTTTGTTTAACAGAAGATTTTAAAGCTAATCCAACTATATCATTTGGATCAGTAAAATATTGATCTTTTAACTGTAATACATTAATTTTTTTTCGTGTTAAGTCATCTTTGTTGATGATGTGTAATTTAGGTAATGATTTTTTAGTGGATATAGCATTTGCAAAGAATTTTATATTCACTGGAATATATACTTTCCAACTATTTTCATCTTTGCATTCTGCTACAACGGTTGCTCGTTTATTGATGTTTGAATGAATTGGAAAAGAATAATTAATTTCGTTAATACAAGTTTTATTGTTAATAGTTTTATTATCTAAAATTCTTACAGTAATGGTTTTTAAATCGACGGTTTTATGTTGAGTTTGTATTTCTTTTTTTATAAAATTTTTTGTACCTTCAGTTATAGTATTTTGATCTTGATAGCTATAGACATTTTTAATAAATAACGTTAAAAAAATTAAAATAAACTTTTTTAAATTAGGAACGCGTACGAAATAACTGTAACATTTATGGTAAATTGACCAGGTAGTTAAACTAAAAATAGCGTAAAAAGGTAACCTGGTCAATTTCAAAATGTGGAAGTTATTTCGTGCACGTTCCTTAGAAATCATAAATAAATATAACCTTATAAAGTATATTATTTTAGTGTAACTGCCCTTATTAAATAATTATATATTAAATATTTTGACCATAAAGCAAACTTTGTTTACATAAATTTTCCCATATAGGAACCCATCCACTATAATGATCCACATTTTTTAATATTACATAGCTGGCGGTACTATTTTTATTAAAACTATTTACTTTAGTAACAAAATCTTTAATTACATAAACAGGGATAATTTGGTCATTTTCTCCAATGTAATGGATCTGTTTAATATGACTAATATTTTTAGCAAAATTTATTAAATTAAGAGATTGGTGTAATTTAGTAGTTTTATGGAAATCACTTACAGCGTCATGATCTAAGTTACCGGCTATGGTTATAAGTGATTTAACATCGGTACGAATACTAGCTATAATTCCAGCAATAGTAGCTCCTCCTGAATAACCAATTAAATGTAATTCCTTATTTTGGCTATTAATAGAGTTTTTAAAATTAGTTATTACTTCATTAATAGAATCTACTACTATTTTAGAGTATCTAGCGGTAGACCAATATTGTGATGAACAATTATGATCTAATTGATGGGGAGTAAATTGACATGGTCTGGCTATGTAGATTACATTGGGATGTTGATCTAGGCTTGCTAGTTGTAGAGTTAAAGGATTAAGCGGAGTTGGGTTACTAGAAAGCTGGTACTTAGAAATCCATGCTTGACCGTCACCTTCTATATACACATATAATGGTTTGGTAGGATCAGTATGACCTATGGTTCTTGCATAACTAGTAATTGTAAAATATTTAGTAGTATGCAACTCTTTATGCATATTAGATTTACTGGCTATTTTATTTGGATCAATTTGGCAACTAGTTAAAACTAGGCTAAATAATAATATTAATAAAAATAATAAGTGGTTCATTATAAATATTCTAAATCAATTTTTTAAATCACCAAATATTAGTCTTTTATTAAAACTTATAGTTATTCCATTACCTATACTTAAATATTTAAATCATGCGGATATTAATATTATGCCAAAAAAAAATAATAAATCATTTAAAGAGAATTTAAACGGGATATTACACGGAAAATCAAAAAAAAATGAAATAACAGAATTTATTAGTCATATAATAAATCGACAAGAAGAAGTAATTTTACCGAGTTTTTTAAAAAATTATCTAGTAATTCAAGCTCCTTATTATAAAAATGAATGTACAGTAAAAAAAATTATCGAATTAGTTTTTGAGGAATTAACTAGTTTGGCCGGGGATGATTTAGCGAAAATTAAAGAATTATATAGTCTTTTTAATTTACTATCTTTACAAAAATTATCAAAAGATACAGAGTTATTACAAAAAATATATAAAACTTTAATATTTCAGGAAAACCAGCATTGTAGTGGCTTATATGTTATTGTAGCAAGCGATTATAGTAGTTTGTTTAAACGATTAATTAATTTAGCCGATGGCGTTCCAGAACGTATTAAGTATTTATATACTGCTTTACCTTTAGAAAATAAATATGGTGATAGTGCATTAAATATATTAATTAAAGAAACCCCTTCAAGACGACTTAATAAAATAAAAAAATTAATAAAAGTATCTTATTTTAAAAAAATTATAAGTACCTTTATGTCCAGCCAAAGTACTCTTATTAGAGAGTTAAATGAAATAGAAAGCTATTGTCTTAGTTGTGTATCTACTAAAAGTATACCATCAAAAAAGAGAACATCATTAGAAAGACGATTAACTCAGCTTGTACAATTAAATAGTTTGCCTACAGTAGGTAGTACGGTCAATATTAGTCCAGAAAAACCACAATTGATGCACGATAAAATAATTGCATTGCAAGAAAAAAGAGTAAATTCGGTTCAAATTGGTTCAGTTGAAGAGAATGGAGAAAAATCACATTCAAGCCAAAGTAGTTCAACACAAGAGCAGGAAAAAAGATCAAGTTCAAGTCAAAATTGTTCACCTGAAGATCAGGAGAAAAGATCAAGTTCAAGCCAAAGTGGTTCACCTGAAAAAGAGCATGAAGAAAGATCACATGCAAGTCAAGATAGTCCAATTAAAGATCATAGAGAGGATTTTGTGTTTGCTAATGTAATTTGGCCCCATTTAACTTTTTATTTTGGCCCCACCATAGGCGAGTTAAACCACATGCATAAATTTAAATTATGCATACCAAACATTTTTATTACAACTTAATTAAAATTAATAGTCAATTAT
>CAIVQA010000095.1 GCA_903907935.1 uncultured Francisellaceae bacterium | reverse complement strand
TTATCTACGAAAGTCTAAATATGCACTTTACCAATACCCCCTGCAGATACATAGCATAATTTTGTTTGTCGACTAAGATTTTGAGTAATTACAGGCCTAGTGTTTTCAACGATTTTTTAGTGCAAGTGACAAAGTCGGGAAAAAATGGTCTTAAGTTGACGGCATTACGTGAACGGTTACTCCTATGGAACGAGCATGTTCCTATGGTGGCAATATCCGGCATATAATATGCAAATAACAAATACTAATAATGTCGCAGGAATTAAAGTATATAACTCTAGACCAAAATTTTGTACATATTGTTGTTTAACGGCAATAAAATACGATAAGAATATGGTGGATATTATAAATAATAGAAGAGTAGCAATAAGATAACCGTAGATCTTCGAAGCATATGTGGCAATTATCATTGCAGCAATAATAAGATAGCCTAATTCAATTTTTTTCATAAAAAACACAGACAACATAATAAAGGCACCCAACGTTATTGTTGGAATTTTTGTAATAGTTTGATCTGAAATTTTTTCTCTACTAAAAGGTATATATGACCAAGATAATAAAAAACTAGAAAGTATTAATATAGCATTTAGATCAGAAAGCCATAGATTTATATAATCATAAAAAGTAATATTAAGGTTTATCGAAATGGCTGCGCTAATTCTTATTAAACTGGAGATCAAACAAGTTATTAATGCATTTATTCTAAAAAATTTAAATCCATTTTGTAAATTTAGAAAAGGCTTAATATCAGAAGAAAATACATTTTGGCATAAAACAGAACCTAAATAACCACATCCAAGATCTGCTATTAAATATAAAACAGTTGTTTCTATAGCTAATCCCTTTAAAAGATAGCCACCAAATCCACCCAATAAAAGCCCAAATATAGCGTTATTACCAAACAAGTAAAACATAACAAAGGATATGCCAATTGGAGGATACATTGGTAATGGTGGGTATGAAAATATTAGATTAATGATAATCATAAATTGAAATATGAATATCATTGTAGTTTGGATTAAAAATCGTTTAATTCTTATTAAGTTGTAAGAATGTAAATATTTATCATTTTTATTCTCTTGGATTAAATTAGGTATTTCGTTAATTAAATATGATTTATAGTCCACATTAAGCTTCCTTGGTATATACTAATCATACATGAGTTTTAGGTGCTCTAAAAAACAAGTCGTGAAACTCGCCTTTCGCAATGCAAAGAGCAACTAGAGACCGAAGAGGCTCAAACAACACTCCTTGTTTTTTTAGAGCACCTAAAACTCATGTATGATTAGTATATATGTAACATGCCGCTTTGTCCCAGGTACCGTGCAAAAATAATTTTTTACTTAATTTAAATTTATTAAGATTGGATAATTTTCGAAAAGATACTATTTTTTTTACGCTATTCATATTATTTATTTTGTTTCCAATGGCATTTAAAAGATCAATTGAAAACACCAGAGAACATACATATATAATATTTATATTACTAAAATTGTAGTTTAAAAAATCATCATATAAAAAATCTAAACTTCTGCTTCCATTAAATATGCCAGGCAATTGTTGTTTTAATTGGTCTCTTATTTTACATGAAATGCTGTATCTTTGATGGTTTATTTCGATTCCGGTAACAGATGCAGCCTTAGTTGTAAGAAATATCTGAAAAACTAGTTTACCTAAACCAGATCCTACATCTAGAAAATGATCTTTTTCTGTTATTTCTAAATATTTTAGCAATTTAACAATACTATAATAATATAATTCCCCATAAATTTCGTTTGGCTTGCCAAACATTGATTGTTTAATCTCGCTATTTAAAGGATTATATAGTGTATCAAAATATGTTTGGATCATTTCATGTAAGATCATAATATCAATATGTTTTTGGTTTTTTTAGTAAAAATATTAAAGGAATCATAACCAAAAAGCTAATAGTTATAAATGCATAAATATTTACAAATGCTTGCATTTGTGATTGTCTAGCTAAAGATAAAGCTAATATTGTGGAGCTTGATTTAGTCGGTACAGTTATTATTGATTGGTGCCAGTGTTCTATACGAGTAACAAGAGCAGGATTAAAAGGGTTAATAAAACCACCTAGTTGATTCCATGCGGTTTGTTCTTCTCTTATTAATAAAGTTGAAACAATAGAGATCCCGATAGAACCACCTATGGTTCTTAGTAGACTAAATAGTCCTGATGCTTCTGATCTTGTATTTACTGGTAAAGTTGCGAAAGCAACAGTGGTTAGAGGTACAAAAACCATTCCTAGTCCGAGACCTTGTAACATAATGGGGCCTACAAACCATCCTGGGCTTACGTATAAACTGTAATAGGTTCCAAGATACGTGCCAATAGAACCTATGATAATACCAGTTAAAATTAAAAATCTAGCATCAATTTTTTTAATAAGGATCCCTACTATTATCATACTACACATAGTGGTGATACCTCTAGGAGCCATAACTAATCCAGTAGTAATTACAGGGTAATCGAATAAATTTTCTAGCAGCATTGGCAATATAACCATAGAGCCAAACAGTCCAAGCCCAAACATAGCAAGTAATGTGCTAGAGATAGCAAAATTTCGATCTGAAAAAATACTTAAATCAAAAACTGTTTTTTTATCTTTTTTTACAAGATTGTGTAACATAAATCCTAAAAAACTAATAATTGATAAGAATGTTGCAATGCAAATTTCTTTTGATTCAAACCAATCTACTTGGTTACCGCGATCTAGAAAATATTGTAATGCACCAATAGATATAGATATTAGGATAAGTCCAGTCCAATCTATATTACGTGATTTTGTTGATGAACTAGGTAAATTTTGCCAAAGTAATAACAGGCATACAATTCCTATTGGAACGTTAATATAAAAATTCCACCGCCAAGTTGCTAATTCGGTTATATATCCACCCAAAGTAGGTCCAATAATTGGTCCTACCATAACACCGACTCCCCATATTGCCATAGCTTTACCACGATCTTGATCGGAGAAAAGGTTTGTCATAATGGTTTGAGATAAAGGCACTATAGCTGCTCCGAATATTCCTTGTAGTAAACGGAAAATCACTATTTGGGTAATATTTATGGAAAGTCCACATAATGCAGAAGATATAACAAATCCCCCAATACTAATCATTAAATATTTTTTTTGTCCTAATATATCGGTAAAGTAACCGGTTAATGGCATAAAAATAGCAGATGCGACCATATAACTTGTTAAGATCCAAGTAATTTGATCTGGTTTGGCACTTAAGGAGCCTTGCATATGAGGTAAAGCTACATTTACGATAGTCATATCTAATGCTTGCATTAAAGTTGCTACCATAATTGAAGCAATAATTAAAATTCGGTTAAATTCCATTTTTAGTACCTATTGGTAAGGGGTGTACTTTCCTTACTTGTATTCGTGTTTTTTATGAGATTTTTTAAAAGGGTTAACGTGGATACTAACACTTGCAGATGTTCCAACTCTTAAGGGGTATCTAGGATCGGTATTAATAACTTTAATACGTACTGGTACTCGTTGAGTTACTTTTACCCAATTACCTGTAGCATTTTCTGGAGGTAATAATGAAAATGCATTACCAGTACCGCTACTAAAGCTTTCAACCATTCCAATAAAATGACGATCTGGATACATATCAACTTTAATATCTGCTTTTTGTCCTTCTACAATATTTTCTAATTGATCTTCTTTAAAATTAGCATCTACCCAAAATTTTTGATCGCTTACTAATGCAAAAAGTGGTTGATTAGCTATAACACTATCCCCAACTCTTAAGGTCATATTAGTTACCCATCCGCTAGTTGCAGCATAAATACTAGTATATTGTAAGTTTAATTCTGCAGAGTCGACAAAAGCTTTACTCATGTCTCTTTGGGCTATAGCTGCTTCAAGATTTCCTTTTGCGATATCACCATCTTGAGCGGAAGTAGCATTAGTTTTTAATAATTCTAAGGTACGATCTGCAGTTAGTTGAGCTACTTTTAGTTTTGCTTCAGCAATGTTCAATCCGGCTTTAGCTTCTGCTAAAGATGCCTCAAAAGTTTCGGTTTCTAAGTCGAATAATAGTTCCCCAGATTTTATATATTGATTATTTTCAACATAAAGATGCTTAACCTTTCCAGTAATTCTAGGGGAAGTTTGTACTATATGGGCATTTATGTAAGCGTCATCTGTATTAATATAAAAGTTACCATATATCCAGTAACTAAAGCTAAATAAACAGATTAAAGTAATAGAACTAATTAATATGTATTTTTTTATAGTTGATTGGTCCAATTTCATATTTTTTGATTATAGCCCAGGTTTTTGTTAGAACCTTAGAACCACTTCCTATAATCTATACTTATCCGTATATGAGACCGAAAACTCATTATATGAGAATATATTTATGCAATTAAATGATTTTTTAAAACTTTCTAGTCACGAACTTAATAGTTTACGGATACTTGACTTGAGTGGTAACAATTTTCGTAACTTAAATATATCTTCTTTCCAAACTTTAAAAAACGCTCTATCGCAGTGTCATGGATTGGAAATAATTAACTTAAGTTATAATTACTTTAATTGGAAATATTTTGATAATAATTTAAGTATTTCCAGTTTCCAAGCATTTGGTGATTCTATACCGCAAAGTTGTGGTTTACAAAAGATTTACCTTGATCTTAATGATTTCGGTACTTTAAAAATAGAATATCTACAAATTTTAAGCGATATTTTTTCAAGATGTTACAGTCTGCATACACTTAGTTTATCAAACAATGAACTTGGTTTTTTAGATGAAACTAGTTTTCAATTTTTATGTAATACAATATCAAAAAGTAGTAGTTTGCAGAATCTTGATTTAACCGAGAACTACTTTGACAAAACACAAAGCCAACAGTTATATAAGGTTGTAGAAGATCACAATAGACAAGCTAATCTAAACAAGATGGCAACCAATGCGGTATTATTTTATTGGGATGGATTGAAATCACAAAAATATAAAGCAACAACCATCTTTACTGTAGGAAGTTTACCTGAAGATGTTATTATGGAAATATTGCGTTGCCTAGGATATATACATTGTACTTTAAGCTCAAATAATAAGGTTAAATTTGTAAGAAAACTTTTAAATTTGAAGATCTAGAACCATAGCACAAAAAATGTTAAAAGTTAAAGTAGATGTTAAAACTATTTCTAAGTTTGCAGACTTAAACCCAATAGAGATAGAAAAATTTTGTTAAAATATTTAAAAAAATCATAGGAATTAAATAATGCAAAAAACAACAATTCAGTTACCAGAAATTAAGCTAGTTGGTATTATGGCAAGAACTAATAATACATTAGAAATAGATCCGCTAACTTCTAAAATTCTTTCAATGGTTCAAAAATATTTTGGTGAAGAATTATCAGAAAAAATTGTTGATCGTCAAAAACCAGGAACTACTTATTGTGTTTATACTGATTATGCAAGTGATGTTACAGGTGATTATACTTATTTTATTGGTGAAAATGTAATATCTTTTGATGATTTACCAGAAGGTTTTACTAAATTAACTATACCAGCTCAAAATTATGTAAAATTTACAAATGGTCCAGGATCTATGCCTTATGTATGTAAAAGTGTTTGGCAAAGAATTTGGAAAATGACTTCTGAAGAATTCGGAGGAGAAAGAGCATATCTTGCTGATTTTGAGATTTATGATGAGCGTGCTAGAGATCGTAATAATATAATACTTGATGTTTATGTTGGGATTAAAATTTAAAACTAGAATATTTTATGAATAGTCTAATAACAAATAAATTCTACTTTACTTATGAAGCAAGCTCTTCATAGCGTGTTCCTTATTAGTAAAATTGTGATTATAAAATAATTAAATATAACCAATAATAATGCCAATTATAATTTTTATAAATTAGTTTGGTATTAAATGAAAACCCTTGATCAACCACACGATGCAGTATTTAAAAGTAGTTTAAGTTGTCTAAAAGTTGCTAAAAATTTTTTTGAGATACATTTACCGAAAAACATTTTAGATTTAATTAATCTGTATACGCTTGTATTATGCAGTGAAAATTTTGTTACTAATGATTTACAAAAATATAACTCAGATCTAATTTATAAAGTGTTTTTTAAAAATAACAACAAAGATTCTAATGATTTATTATATTTATTAATTGAACATGAGTCTAATGTAAATTCTATAATGCCACTTAGGTTGCATAATTATTTGAATTTAATAATACAAAAACACTTAAAGCAGTATAAAAGCATCAAAAAATTACCATTGGCTTTCGCCATAATTTATTATACTGGTCAAAAACCATATTCAAAATTATATAGATTTTTTGATAAATTTCCGGATGTTAGTTTAGCTAAACAATTATTTAATGTCCCACATAAATTAGTGGCTCTTAATCAAATAACTAATCAAGAAATTCTTGGGAAACACAAAGTAATTAATTTGTTAGAATTTGTGCAAAAAAATATTTATATTAAAGATTTTTTTGTGAATAATAGTGAATTGAGAAGATTATTAAAAGAGACTAATATTTTAGAATACAAGCAAGCAATATTAAATTATTTGTATAAGGTTGCTAATGTTAGCGATAAACAAAAATTTTATAAACAACTAAAAACATATGATCAAAAGCTTTGCAGGGGGCAATTTATGGGTACAGTAGCAGAATATTTGATGCAAAAAGGTGAACAAAAGGGAATCCAAAAAGGTAGACAAGAGTTAGCTAGAACCATAGCACAAAAGATGTTAAAAGCTAAAGTAGACGTTAAAGCTATTTCTAAGTTTACCGGCTTAAAATTGATTGAGCTAAAAACGTTAGTTTAAATTTAAAGAGTGTACGAATGTTTGATTTTGGATTTAGAGTAAATTGTTAAATGGTGGAACAAAAATTACCCAATACCATAACTAAGTTTATTTGGAAGTATCTAAAAAACAAAAAATGGTGTTTATTTGGATTTTTTATTGTTGCATTATCTTGGGCAATAGAAATGTCTTTAACTCCTTATTTTTTAAAAATGATTATAGATACGGTTGTTAAATATCAAAATTATGCAACTCAAACTCCTATGATTCACGCCATATTAATCCCATCTACATTATATGTCTTTATGAAAATATTTAGTCAATTGCATATGAATTTATATAGTTATGTTAATTTGCGGTTATATCCAGCAATAAAATCAGCTATATCTAAGGATATGTTTGGTTTTTTAATGAATAATTCTTATGATTTTTTTCAAAATCATTTTGCAGGAAGCATAACCCAACAAATATTTAATATGATTAATAATGTAGAAATAATTATCCAAACTGTTAACGAATGGTTTTATCCTAGAGTTTTTGCATTACTTATAGCAAGTAGTATGTTGTTTATTGTGGTGCCTTCTATATTTGGTATAATTATTATTGTCTGGGGTGGTTGTTTTGTTTATCTATCGTATTTGGCATCTAAACCATTAAATAATCTATCTCAAAAATTATCTGAAACTAATTCTAGATTTGCTGGAACTATTTCTGATTCTATATCTAATGTTATGAATACTAAGCTTTTTACCAATATTGATTACGAAGTTGTAAATATAAATCAAGTTCTAAGTGAGCTTACAGATCAAGATCGCAATTTACGATGGTATAACTTAAAAGTCAATTTTTTTCAAGGTATAAGTGTTACCATATTTATAGGATGTATGTTAATAGCGTTAGTTTATGAGCGTAGTAAAAATTTGGTAACGGTAGGTGATTTTAGTTTAGTATTAGGTGTATCTATTTCTTTTTTATGGGCTGTTTATGATATTGGTAAACAAATGCAACAGTTTGCTAGATCAGTTGGGATCTGTAATCAAGCGTTACATTTTATTATAGATCCTTATGAAATTATAGATTTACCAGCAGCTCCTTCTATTCTTATCACTAAAGGAGAAATTAAATTTAATAATGTTTCTTTTTGTTTTAGGAATAATAAACCTTTGTTTGTTGAACTTAATTTATCTATAAGTCATGCAGAAAAAGTGGGATTAGTTGGATATTCTGGTGGTGGAAAATCGACATTAATTAAATTAATTTTACGTTTAATGGATCTTCAAGCTGGAAATATTTTAATAGACGATCAAGATATAATAACTGTAACTAAAAATTCTCTTAGAGAACAAATAACAGTTATTCCGCAAGATCCGGAATTATTTCACCGTTCGATTATGGATAATATTCGTTTTGCTAAAATTAATGCTAGTGACAAAGAGGTAATTCATGCTGCCAAAAAAGCTGAGTGTCATGATTTTATTATTAATTTACCAAATGGTTATCAATCTTTGGTAGGTGAACGAGGAGTCAAACTATCTGGTGGGCAAAAACAAAGAATAGCTATGGCTAGAGCTTTTCTTAAGAATTCCCCAATTCTTTTGATGGATGAGGCAACTTCTGCATTAGATTCAGCCACCGAAGAATATATACAGCAAAATTTACTTAAGATTATGGAGAATAAAACCACCATCGTGGTGGCTCATAGATTATCAACCCTAAAAAACATGGATCGAATAATTTTTTTTGAAAATGGTAACATTATAGAGGATGGTTCTTTGGATGGATTGCTTGCCAATCATAATGGACATTTTTATAAACTGTGGCAGATGCAGGCTGCTGGATTTATAGCTGCGAGATAGAATTTTATAAACAACTAAGAACATATGATCAAAAGCTTTGCAGGGGGCAATTTATGGGTACAGTAGCAGAATATTTGATGCAAAAAGGTGAACAAAAGGGAATCCAAAAAGGTAGACAAGAGCTAGCTAGAACCATAGCACAAAAGATGTTAAAAGCTAAAGTAGATATTAAAACCATTGCCAAGTTTACTGGCTTAAAATCAAGAGAGCTAGAAAATTTAATTTGAAATATATAAGCTGTTTTTATAACTTTTACTGATGCGGTTAGAGTTTTGGTAAAACCTGTTTAATATTTTTTTACCACAAAATGTTAAAAGAGTGCTATCATTTACTTGTGTTTTTTTAATATAGAGGTTAACGTATTCACTTTGAATTCCATAGAAAATTTTATGTAAAAATTATAGGGAACTTATATGTTCGATTCATTACGAGGGTTATTTAGTAACGATTTATCTATCGATTTAGGGACTGCCAATACACTTATATGTATGCGTGGGGAAGGTATTGTCTTAGATGAACCATCAGTTGTAGCTATCCGGCAAGAGCGTGGAGCCGGTGGGCAAAAAGTTGTAGCTGCTGTTGGTTGGGAAGCTAAAAGAATGTTAGGCAGAACTCCAGGTAACATAACTGCTATACGACCATTAAGAGAAGGTGTAATTTCTGACTTTTATGTTGCCGAAAAAATGTTACAGCACTTTATACATAAAGTTCATAAAAATAGATTTTTCCGTCCTAGTCCTAGGGTATTAATTTGTGTGCCATGTGGGGCAACTCAAGTAGAAAGAAGGGCTATTAGGGAATCAGCTTTAGGAGCTGGAGCTAGGGAAGTTTATTTAATCGAAGAACCAATGGCAGCAGCTATAGGTTCCGGGATGCCAGTTGAGCAAGCCAGTGGTTCTATGGTGGTAGATATTGGTGGTGGAACAACAGAAGTAGCCATTATTTCTTTGAGTGGAGTAGTGTATTCGGCGTCAGCTAGAATAGGTGGTGATAAATTTGATGAAAGTATAGTCAATTATGTTAGAAGAAATTATGGTATTTTAATAGGTGAGTCCACCGCAGAAAGAATTAAGCAGGAAATTGGAACTGCATATCGTAGTAATGAAATAAAAGAAATAGAAGTTCGTGGAAGAAATTTAGCAGAAGGTGTGCCACGTAGTTTTGTATTAAATAACAATGAAATTTCTGAAGCTATTCAAGAACCATTATCTGGAATTATTGAGGCAGTGTTGTTGGCTTTAGAAAAAGCACCACCAGAATTAGCAGCTGATATTGCCGAAAAAGGTTTAGTATTAACTGGAGGTGGAGCTTTACTAAAAGATATAGATAAATTATTAATGGAAGAAACAGGGTTACCAGTGATTGTTGCGGATGATCCGTTGACTTGCGTGGCAAGAGGTGGTGGTAAAGCATTAGAAATGATGGATCTAGGTGGAGATTTGTTATCTACAGAATAAACCCTATTTTTTCTAACCATCCGCCGAGAGCCTTACGGCTAATAGTAGTACTAACAATAGCTGTATTGTGTATTAATTTGGATTTTCGTTACCAATCTTTTGGGGTGTTTAAAAAAATTTTTGTAATTCCTAGATCTTATATATTACATACAGTAGATTTTCCTTTTGAATTATTTCGAAATATAGTTAAATATGTTGTCTCACATACTAAATTAGTACAGGAAAATATTTATTTAAAACAGTTAAATCAAATAGAAAGCGCCAAATTACAGATTTTACATACATTAGAATTAGAAAATATTAGATTAAAAAATCTGTTGAATTTTAGTGAGCAACAAAAACAAGTATTTGGTTTAGCTAAGGTTATAGATGTAGTTCCAGATCCATTTAAACATCAAGTAGTTTTAAATAAAGGTTTACAGCATGGTGTATATGTGGGTCAGCCTATTGTAGATGCACATGGTGTGTTGGGTAGTATAATTTCTGTAGAAGAAAAAATTAGTACAGCTATATTAATTACAGATTTTAGTTATGCGGTTCCAGTTGTTAATCTTAGGAATGAGGTACGAGCTATAGCTCTAGGTACTGGAAAGTTTACAGAATTAACTTTGCAGCATGTTCCACATACTGCAGACATAAAAGAACAAGATGTTTTTGTAACATCTGGCATTGGAGGGAAATATCCATCAGGCTATAAAGTTGGGGTGGTAGATAGGGTACAACATGAAAAAAATTTTCCGTTTGCCTCGATATCGTTAAAAGTAGAGGAACGGTTTAATAGTTGTCACGAGGTACTATTAATTTATGGTGATCGTAAATAAGGTTTGAGATGAGTTATTGGAAAAATTATTTAACAAAAGGTTTTAGTACCATAGTTATCTTATGGATTACTTTTATAATTGCATTGTTGTTGAACATATTACCATTGCCGTATCAGTTAAAATGGTTAATGCCAAATTGGTTGGCTTTGGTTTTAATCTATTGGATTGTTTTTATCCCAAAGTTGGTAGGGGTAGTTTTTACTTTTATACTAGGAATTTTTATTGATTTATTATTAGGGAATTTATTAGGCATAACTAGCTTAAGTTTAATACCAGTTGCATTTTTTTCAGATCTATTGTGTTTTAGATTTAAATCTTTTAACATGTGGCAGCAATTTTTGATGGTGGCGGTGTTAGTTGGCATTAGTCAATTAATAAAATTGTGGATTCAATTATACCTTCATCATCCACCAGCTAATATGTTGTATTGGGCAGTTGTTCCTATGAGTACCATTGCTTGGCCATTAGTGTGTGCTTTTTTACATTTATTTCAAAAAGTGATTAAATTTTGTTAAAAAAACCCATAGATTATAAATTGATTCTATTAAGGATTTGTTTATATTTAATCATATTTATAATATCTAGTGTTGGTGTTAATAAAGTATATAAAACATACCAATCAATATCTAATATTACAGCGGAAGATTTATCTAAGTGGTTGAGTAAAAATAACTACAATAATGTCTTTATTAAGATTGGAAAAATTAAATTAGATTGGCGTTCAACTAATTTATATTTTAATTTGGAAGAAGTGTCTTTAAGACTATCAGATTATAATGCATCTCTTATTGCTCAGGAAATAAATGGAAAAATTAATATTTTGTCAGCAATTTTATATGGAAAAATAAAAATAAATAATTTTGTTGCTAAAGATTTAATTTTAATAGTTAATAATGCTGATGTAGAAAAAACAATTATAGATGTAAATGGTAGCTTGGAAATAAATACCAGTGTTTCTAAAAATATTACTACATTAAATATCAGTTCGTATTTAACAAAAGTATCTATTGGTGATGCAATAAATTTTAATATAAATGCTGTTGTTAATATAAACTCTCTTGTAAAAAATGTTTTTGTAACTAAATTCAGGTTGCAAAATACTGCTGACAACATTCGAGAAGTGATAAAATATTTACCAGATTATGCTGTTAATCCAACATTATTAAAATGGTTGAACCAATCGATGTTATCTGGGTCTATTACTCATAATGATTTATATTGGGATCAAGGTGGAGTTTTTACATGGAAAGTAAAATTTAAAGATATAAAATTACAATATGCTGAAAATTGGCCGCCTCTTTTGCATCTATATGCCACTATGGATATTATCGATGATAATTTAACTATTGAACTAGATCCTGGAGATCAAAAAGGATTTATTTTACAACAACCAATAAAAAAGCTTAGTGCAAAATTGAATAATATTACAGCTGATCATGTTGAACCATTATTAGTAGAAGCAGAGATTACGGCCCAGGTTAATAAGGGGGTAGAGTTTTTACGACAAAGTGATTTGCGATATTTAGGTAAACATTTAGCAGCGTCATCTCCATATGGAAATATGGATCTATATTTGAAATTATTAATTCCTATGTCTGATGACGACAATTATAGTGAACCAATAAAATTTTCTGGAAATTGTAAATTAACTAAAGCAAACTTGAAAATTACAGATTTGAATTTGGATTTGTTGAATGTATCTGGAGATATTAAATTTTCTAATAATTATTTTACGTCAGATAATATACAAGCAAATATTTTTAATACTGATATGTATACTAAGTTTGTTTTGGAAGATAATTATTTATTTATGGAAAGCCCAGCTTTATTTAAAACTAAAATATTATTAAATAAAAGAAATAAAATAATTAATGAGCATTTTGATGTTACCATGGAAGAACTATTTCTGTTTGATAATGCTGTAGGTAAAGTAAGAATTATTAAAGATCCATTAAGTAATAAGTTATCTTTTGAAGGTGCCAATGCTAAAGGGTCATTATTTATTAATGATTTAAAATCAGCTGATTATAGTATTGATTTTCATGAGTTAAAATTAATTACCGATAATAAAGATGATAATAAAAATTTCAATAATATAAATTTATTATCAAAAATAAATAAAATGAATTTTAATTGTAAAAATTTTTATTTAAATAATATCAATTTTGGCGAAATAAATTCTACTTTTATTAAGGATCAAAATTTACAAGATAATAACTTGATTTATCATAATATTTTAGAATTTAAGTTAAAAGAAATTAACCTAAATGCTAATGGTGACTGGTTAATTGATAAATCAAAAAAATCAACAACCAACATTAATGCTGAATTACATACTAAAAATTTAGGTAATGTTTTAAAAAAATTTAATCCTACTAATCAATTAATACAAAAAGGTAATGGTGTTATAAATTTTAAATTACAATGGCCACATTATCCATTTGGATTTTCGTTAAACAATATTACTGGAACGGTAAATTTAGATATAAAAGAAGGAGTAGTAACTGGAGTAGAGCCTGGGTTGGGTAGAGCTATTGGTTTGTTAAGTATAGAAAATATTCAACGTAGATTACATTTGGATTTTAGTGATGTAACTAATTCCGGGTTTTCTTTTGATCAATTAATTGGAAATTTAAATCTAAATCAAGGTGAAGTAACAGTAGATCATGTAATTATTCAAGGACCATCTGCTAAAATGATAATTACTGGTAATGTGTTTTTAATTACTAAAAATTTGGATCTATTAATTGAAGTAAACAGTAAAATTGGTGCTACGTTGCCATTAGCTGCAGCAATAGCTGCTGGTAACCCAGCTATTGGTGCAGCTATATGGTTATTTGATAGAGCAACAGGCGCTAAAGTAAGCGAAATTAAAGTGCAAAAATATAAAGTTACAGGTACATGGGATAATCCAAAAATTACAGAATGGGAATAACGGAACCATTATGAGTATCAAGAGAAAAATCATTATTAGTGCAGTAAGTATTAGCAGTATTTCTATTATAGTTGCTGTAAGCTTGCTTTTATGGCATTCAGATAAATTAGAAACAGGATTTTTAGTTAAAGATCAACAGGAACGGCTAACCAGTATTAGGTATTTTAAATCCCAACAGGTAACGACATATTTTAAGACTATATTTGACGATCTATCAGTTTTAGCAACTAATGAAATAACAGTTAATGCGTTGCGAGATTTTTCTAAAGCTTTTCCAAAATATTTATCAGATGCTAAAATGAAATCTACTGAGTATAAAAGTAAAGTAATCGATAATTATTTAGCTGATTTTGTTAAAAAGTATGAATATTATAACATTGGAAAAACAGTTGATCCTCAAAAAATATTAAATTTAACATCAGAAGATGGATTTGCTTTACAGTATAAATATATTTTTGATAATCCGTACCCATTATCAGAAAAATATCGACTAAATACAGTAGAAGATGGTAGTCAGTATAGTTTGATGCATGCTAAATATCATCAATCAATGGTGGCATTTAAAGAGCAATTTGGTTTTTATGATATTTTTTTAGTTGAAAAAGAAACTGCCAATATTGTTTATACTGTTAATAAAGAGATAGATTTTACTACATCTTTATCTAATGGCCCATATGCTAAATCTAATTTAGGAGAAATCTTCAGAAAAATTATGGCATCTAATAAATCACAGTTTATTGCCATAGCTGATTTTGCCCCTTATTTAGCTTTTTATGATAATCAGGCAGCATTTATAGGTACAGCAATATTTGATCAATTAGGTAATAAAATAGGAGCAGTAATTATTCAATTATCTGTTGATGCTTTAGATCATATTATGTCTTCAGGAGAAAAGTGGGAGCAGATAGGTTTAGGCAAAACTGTAAATTCAGTAATAGTTGGTCCTGATTATAAATTAAGAACTAATAATAGATTTTTTTTAGAAAATAAAGAGGATTTTTTGGAAATGTTAAAAAAATCTGGGTTTGAACAAGATACCGTTAATTTAATAAAAGTTAAGGATTCTTGTATTGGACTTTTAAAAACGGATACCTTAGCTGTTCGAGAAGCCTTTGCTGGTAAAGATGGGTTTGTAGAGTATATGGATTATAGAAAAATACCAGTATATGGTAGCTTTGCGCCTTTACCAATTCCAGGATTAAATTGGGTAATTATAGTAAAAATAGAACGAGATGAGGTGTTAAAAGGGGTGTCTATCTTAAGGGAAAAAATTATATCTGATGGAGTTAAAATAGCTGGTGTGGTTGCAATAGTTGCTATGTTACTAGGTATAGCGACAGCTAATAATATTGTAAGTTCAATTTATAAAATTACTGATGAATTAAATGATATTGCTCAAAGTAGAGATTTAACTAGGCGTTTAGAAGTTGCTCGAGATAGTGAATTTACTGTTATGGTTAATGCTTTTAACAATCTTATTGCTAATGTTCAGCAGACCCTTAAAAATATTCAAAATACGGTAATTAGTAAATTAAGTAAGGATCCTAATGCTGAAACAGAAGTCCAACAAGGTATGTTTGATTTGGCAGACCGGATTAATGACATATCTAAAGACTTTAAAATTTTAGAAGATCAAAATGACCGCACGAAGTATTGGTAATTAAAGAAAAATAGTGTAACTTATACTATTATGTACCAATCGCAATCGAGTTGAGATTGGTATAAGTTAATAAATTATGGTAAATGTTAAATTTAAAGCAAGGGGACTTTAATGAAATCTAAAAGTAAAAAAGTAACTAAAAAATCAGCCACTACCAAAAAGCACAGTTTGTCTAGTAAAAGCAAACCAAAAGCAAAGTCTAGTTCAAATTTGATCAGAACAAACGTTAATATGGATAGAGCTTTGCACAGTAAGGCAAAGCAGGTAGCAGCTAGAGGAAATACTTCTCTTAATAAATTGATTAACACTGCTATTAAAGAACATCTTAAGTAAGAATAAGTACTATGGATACTAAGAACTTAGATATAGATCTTAATCTAGAAATTAGAGCTAAGAAATTAATTAGAGAGTTCTTGAAGCTGGATCCTATAGAAAAATCCCAAATTAACGATGGCTTTATTCAATCCATAATAGAGCCATTTTTGGGTAAAAAGGAACAGTTTAATGAATTCTTATCATCATTAGTCAGTAATCGGTTGGATACACACTAGAGCACCAAACATAGGGTGATCGAAGTAGTATATTTCTTTAGGTTTAATTTTAGCTGCTTTAGTTAAACGATATTTATCGGAAAATATCCCATCAAATGCTATATTAAATGTATTCCGTACAGGAGCTGCTGTTACTGTTAAGGTGGCTGAAAAATCTGTTGATTTAATTAAGAATTTTTTATTTCTTTGTGATACTGGTAAGTTATAAGATTCTGTTGTATGAAAAATTATTTTGTATTTTGAATTTTTTTTTAATTTATTATATGCATTTAATAAAGATTTAAGAGGGAGTTGTTGATCATTGAGTTCTATACTATTATTTTTGTTTAATTCTCCGACATGATCTGGAAATAGTTCTGGCGTTTTACTAACATTTTGTCCATTTATATTAGAAAAAACTATTATTTCTATAGCTTCTTTTGGAACAGTAACTGTAGTTACTAAATCTTCTTCTGCTACTGCAAAATTAATTGTTGATATAAGTCCTAATAAAATTAAAAATAATTTAAGCATATTCAACTAATGATGGGATCTGGATATCAATATTATAATCTTTGGTATAGTCTACGTTAGGAATATTAAATCCGAATAATTTGTAAAATTCTTCTTGATACCCAGCTAGATCAGAAATTTGTGATAAATTTTCTGTAGTTAGAGTACCCCATAATTTAGTTACTTCTTGTTGTACATCTGGGTGCATTTCTAAATTATCTATTCTAATCCTGCCATCTTGATCTAATAGGTTTTTATTATCATCGTTATATAAAAAATCAACAAACAATCTATATATTTGTTGGATACATCCTTCATGAATATTTTTGTTTTTCATTATTTTATATAATAATGAAATATAAAGAGGTACAACTGGAATAGCTGCACTTGCTTGAGTTACCAAAGCTTTATTAACTGAAACAAAAGCTCTACCGTTATATTGGTTCATTAAAAACTGATCAATGGTTTTAATAGTTTGTTCTAGATGTTCTTTGGCCCGACCAATAGTACCATTTCTATAGATAGGATAAGTCATTGTTGGTCCAATGTATGAATAGGTTACAACTCTACAATTATTAGTTAAAGCTTTAGCATTATGCAAACAGTCTATCCATAATTTAAGATCTTCTCCACCCATTACTTTAATAGTGCTCTCAATTTCTTCGTTTGAAGCAGGGGCAATTTCAATAGTGCTTACTTTGCCAGTATTGAAATCTACAGTTTGATCTTTATATGATTGATTAATTGGTTTTAATACCGAATTATAGACTTTGTTTGAAACAGGATCGCTTCGACGAGGAGATGCTACGCTATATATAATTAGATCTACTTTACCTCCCCAATCTTTTTTTATCAAATCTAAAGTTTGTTGTTTTATGTCTTGTGAAAAAGCATCACCATTAATGCTTTTGGCATATAAACCAAGAGATCCTGCATATTGTTCAAGGGCAGCAGAATTATACCAACCTGGAGAAGCAGTTTTTTCTGGTAATGCGTTTCTTTCAAAAAAAACTCCAATAGTTTTAGCCTTGGCCCCAAAATTGGCTACAATTCTGCTAGCTAAGCCATAACCTGTCGATGCACCTATAACTAATACTTTATTAAATTTATTATTAAATTTATGATTTTTATTTTGAACATAATTAATTTGTTGTTCTACATTAGCCTTGCAGCCTGCTGGATGCGAAGTTGTACAAATAAACCCTCTAACTTTTGGAGTTATTATCATATTTAATCCTTAAAAATCTTAATTTTAGCGGATTTTATTAAATCTTTTTCATATAGTTGTTGCTCTATTTGAGCTTGAAACATAGTTAATTGAGTACTAACTTGTTGATTTTCTGGTTGTTGTTTTTCATTTAAATTAGCATGTATATTTAGAAGTTGTACTATGATGAAATCTCCATTGCTTAGAGTAAAAGCTTTTTGCATTTTTGGTTTAGGTAGAGAAAATGCTGCTTTTAAAATTTCTGGATTTATGGCCTGGGTATTCCTGGTAGCTTTGTCTATAAGATTCCATTCGAGTCCATAAGATTTTGCCAGTTTATTTGGATGGGTGGAATTAATTAATTCTTTGGCTAAAGTTAATCCTTGTTCTTCTGCTTGATTTTTTGCTGCGGAGACTTGTAAAGTTTGTTTTATTTCATTATATGCTTCAGCAAAAGTTTTTTTACTAGCTGCTGTCTGTTCTATAGCTTTTAAAATAATAAAACGATCATCAGCTAATTTTATTAAGTCGCTATTTTTATTAAGATTTTTTTGATCGAATGCAGCCATTATTACTTCATTATGGCTAAGAATACCACTTGTTTCTCCTAGACTTGTAAATGGACCAATAGTTTGAACACTTAAATTTAATTTATTAGCAATATTATATAAATCTTCATTTTCTAAGGTATTATTGCTTAATTCTTCAACTATATTCTGTAATTTAATTTGTGCTAATTCTTCTTTATAGTTTTCAGTAACTTGAGACAGTACTTCTTCAAAATTTTTAACTTTAGCTTCTCGTTTATCAACTAATTGAATAATATGGTACCCAAAATTACTTTGAATGATTCCGGATAACTCTCCCTGTTTTTTTAAAGAAAAGGCTGCCTGTTCAAAATTAAGATCAGTTTCTCCTTTACCAATCCAGCCTAAATCTCCTCCATTAACAGCTGTACCTTGATCTTCAGAAAATTCTTTTGCTAAATTAGCAAAGCTTTTTCCTAGCTTTAATTTAGCTAATAAATCTTCTATTTTAGATCTAGCTTCGCCACTTTTTTCTTGAGGACTATCTTTAGGAGCTAAAATTAAAATATGCTTAACGTTTACTAATTCTGGTAAAGTATAATAATCCAGGTGTTCTTCGTAGTATTTAGTAAGTTCGGTTGGTTCGATAGTAATTTGATCAAGTAATTTAGTTGCAGAGATTTCTATATAGTTAATCTTGATTTTTTCTGGCTTTATATATGCTTCTTGATGAGAATTATAATAATTTTCTATTTCTTGTTCATTAATTTCTTGTTTACTATTTTGTTGATTAACAAATTTTTGAAATGGTACTACTACAAAACCAAAATCTCTAGATTGGTTCCAAGTATTAATAAAATTATTTACATCAGTTTCTGGAGTAAAGCCAGATAACAATAAAGTAGTACGTAATTGATCTATTAATAATTGTCCGGATAAAAATTTATGGTATTCTGATTCGGTAATTGAAGCTTGCTTAAAAAAACTAGTATATTTTTCTGTAGAAAATTTGCCATTATCTTGAAACATAGGATTACTTTTTATCACTTGAGCTAAGTATTCATTATTAATAATAAAACCAGCATTTTGTAATCCAGTTATAATTGCTGCACGATTTACTAATTCGTTGGTTATTTGAGATTTAATTTTTTGTGGATCTAAATCTAGGCTGCTATGGCTTTTTTGCATAGCATAATGATGTTTAACTTGTTCATTATATATGTTGTTTACGGTGTCTACGCTAATAATTTCGCCATTAATTTTTGCGGCTATTTTATTATTAAAATTACGATTTAGTAAAAAGTCACCAGTACCTAATAAGAATACTAATGTTATTGCACCAATAACAGTCCAAATTACTATCCCTGGTAATTTTTTTCTAATCCATTCTAACATAAATAGTACCTGTACCTAGTAATGTAATCGGTAACCATTCACGTGGGTACCTAATAATAAACCCGGAGCGGACGGGGCTCGAACCCGCGACCCCCGGCGTGACAGGCCGGTATTCTAACCAACTGAACTACCGCTCCATTTTAATTGTAACCGTTTAGGTGGGTATCTATTCCCCACTGCGGTACGTAACTAGCGCACTTTGATCGTTAAAAATCAGTAAAGATGCGCTCAAACAATACGTTCCTCGTGGGGAATAGGTACCCACCTGAACGGTTATTTTTAATTTTGGGTGCTGAGGGGATCGAACCCCCGACCCTCGCCTTGTAAGGGCGATGCTCTCCCAGCTGAGCTAAGCACCCATGTCATAATTAAAAATAATGCGCCATATTAATGGTTTTAATCTTGGTTTTCAACAGTTATCAGTTTATTTAATTTCTTAAGGGGTTCTTTAACGGCATCTTTCAATAATTTACCAGCTTTAAAATTTGGAGTTCTGGTAGCTTCAAGTTGGATTGTAGTATTGGTTTTAGGGTTTCTACCCATTCTAGCTGGTCTATCTTTAACATAAAAATTTCCAAAACCAACTATAGATACCTGTTCTCCATCTGTTAATTTATGCTTAATTGTTTCCCAAATGGCATCCATAATTTTTTTTACAGTAGCTTGTGGCATATCTACTAGATCTGCAACATCTTTAGTTAAATCAAGCTTATTAACAGTTTTACTCGTTTTATTTGACATTGGTTATTTTATCCTTTTGTGGCTGCCCTGATTGAAATAAAATTTATATCAAGGATATATGTTTGCGTCAAGGCTATAAGTTGTCTAAGTTAGTCAGTGTTAGTGTATGTAATAATAGATTGTTGACTGAAAAGTTAAAAGATCTATAATAGCTCCATTTCCCCGATAGCTCAGTCGGTAGAGCAAGTGGCTGTTAACCACTGGGTCGGCGGTTCGAGTCCGTCTCGGGGAGCCAATTACTGAGCTATAATTAATTTTTCAAACTTTCTAGTATTTTGTAATTCATAAGACATTACTCGTCAAACAAATTAACGCAAATAAACCCCGTTATTGATATCAATCGTAGCACCAGTTATATTCTTTGACAGATTACTTGCGAGGAATAACACTACATCAGCAATTGCTTCTGGTTTGATTAATTCGGAAAGGAGTTCATGGTCATGATAATGCTGCAAAATTTCTTGAGGGATACTCTTCATCATAGCTGTATCAACTATTCCTGGTGCTATTGCGTTAACCCTAATCCCTGGTGCTAACGATAAAGCCAGCGACTTAGTCAATCCTAATAATGCCGCTTTACTAGCACCATAGACTGGATCACCACCTCCAGTAAATCCAGCAATTGATGAAATATTTACAATAGAGCCTTGTTGATTTCGGTGAGCAAATTCTTGCGACATAAAGAATGCGCCAAGAACATTAACGTTTATTACTTTACTTGCAAGTTCAAAACTATATTCCTGCCAAGGACAGGCGAAGTATACGCCAGCGTTATTAATAAGACAGTCTACTTTTATTCCACATTTATCTAAATAAGACCAAACTTTTTTTATTTCATCGATCTTGGTAAGATCACACTTTTGTACACTTATCACAAAATCTTGTTCTGTATTTGCAAGTTTAGTCACATCGATATCAAGCAATATTACCTTAACGCCATTAGTAATGAATTTACTAGTTATGGCTTGACCGATGCCACCATATGCGCCAGTTATGAGAACAATTTTTGGCAACTGATCTGTCATGTTTATACATCCACACATTAATTACCGCATTTTTTGCGGTGATTATAGCAATTATTACCTACAAGAGCAAGCTACTGCTTGCGTCGCTGACCAAAGTGCCAAATTTTTTCAGCTCTCGTACCTATATACCAGAATGAGGTGGCTAGAACTGCAAAAAAGACAGCTTTGTGCATTGGTGTCCAAAAGTATTCGAAAAATCTAGTATATAAATTAATGAATAAAAAGGTTATGCCAAAACCCTTAGTAAGATCGTTATCACAACGCAAGCCATGAATAATTGCACCTATAGCTACAGCTGCAAATAAAATCGACCAATGAAATAGTTCGATTGGCTTCGCTTGGTTCCAAGCATACATGCTGTCATAATCACCAAATATCGATAAAATCCATAATGCAATAAATAGGTACAACAAGCCCATTGTTAACGTTGACCGTTGTAATTCTCTTGCCCAAGATTGTTGTTCAACACCAATAGCAGCTGCAGTCAACACGCTGCCAAATAAGACAAAACGCAGAGAGTAATTCATCCCTAAGTAATAAGAACCCCATCCAGATAAATAACCTGTTTCTGCTCCATACCAAATGCCCAAAGATATTAATGCAAAAATCCAAATTAAAGTAGATTTAAAATAATAACCTATTAAGCCATAGATTAAGCAAGCATAAAATGATAGGTGGCGAAATTGTTCAAACTGCAATTTCAACACTTTTCCCAACTGATAAATTGCGATGGCTGTTGAAGCAACACCCAGTGTTAAAATTGCTTCATTCGAGTACACTTTATACATGAAACGTTTTTTTCTTTTTATCCCGAAATAGAAAAAGTACCCTGCTAACGCAGTCATAAATAAGAATTTAGCTATGGCTGGGGAATTAAAAATGTTTCGAAGTATATGCATAAGAATAGGATCTGATAGCAATGTAGCAATAGCAATAAAAAAGCAGATCAGGGCCACAAATATAGAATACTTAGCCAATTTATACCAATCAAAGGCAATTACCTTAATGGTGAGAATTAAAGACTCTGCTATTTCTTTGTCAATTATCTTGCAATCCTTCCAGGTTTGAATTGCATCCTTAACTATTTTTGCATTTCGCTTAGTCAATTCCATTTCCACCCCCTTAATAATTATTTTTTGTAATAGTATAGTAATCTTTTTCAACAAAAACTGGGCTTGCTATTTCATCTAGGAAATTCGGTTAAAGTTAATTTCTGTACTGCACGGTTAAAAATTGGAAGCCCCTCGTCTTCTTCTTGTTCGGCACGATCTACCTCAATTTTACTTCTTGCTGCTGGATAGTCATACCAAGGTACGCTAGTAGTGTAAGCTTGCGCCGTATCCATCATTTTGCAGTAAGCTAGAAAATATGAATCCCTTGTAACAGCTTTTAAAGCGTTCATATAACTTTCTCTATATACATTTGGAATAATAATTTTATATTTCTGATATTTAACTAATTCGGCGTTTAACATCATTCTGGATATACGCCCATTACCATCGTTAAATGGATGCACTTCAGATATGACAAAATGTATAAATAAGGCTCTATGCATGCCTTCAGGCAATGACTCATAAATATCAAATGATTGCGTCAATGTGCCAACAACATCTTTAGCACCAACAAAAAAAGTATTACCTGCTCTATTGTTTCTATCTTTAAAGTTTCCAGGAGAAATTTCTGGTCTTTCACTCATCAATATTGCATGTCTTGATTGTAACAGATTAATCAATTCACTTGCAGAACTAGGAGTTTTGCTAATTCCAAGATAATCATTACAGATCCTAAAATTTGCCAAAACATCATGACTGTCTGCATGACGGCTATTAATTGTTTTACCAGAAAATACAATATCTTCTGCTTCATCAATAATAAATTTGGTGCCCTCTATATAATTAGAAAAATAAGATTCAAAGAAAGCCAAATTTTTAAAGGCGCTTCTTTCATAAACATAATGTCTTTCAATAAAGTTACATTGTTGCAAATAAGTGCTTAAATCTATAAATAATTGAATTCTGCCAGAATCATATGGCTCCTTTTTCATAATTGCTTTCGCATATTTAGAAGTTAAAATAGTACTTTCTTCATGTGTAGACAATAATGCTCTTATCTTGGCATTTAATTTTTCAAATTCATTCACTAAACTTAATTGGTGTGATATATCTCTAGCTTGATCGCGCAAATAATTTAGAGCATCTTCTCCTCTGTTATGTAATATTTTTGCTAAATGTGTCTCAATTTCTTCTGTACTTACCGTTTTTACCCCGCGTAAGCTTCTAGTAGGAGTTAAATTTTCTAATAAAGTTCTGGCTTCATTAGTCCTTAATAAATCTGGGTGCATTTGTTCAGTAAAATTCTTATTATCTCCTTGATGTATTTTAATTATTAGCCCAGGCAATTTAATCGTTTTATTGTATGTACTAGTCACGAAAACTATTAAATTATTATCTTCATATGGAATTAAACGTAGATTTAGAGCTGATCTAAAGCTTAATATTCCTCCTGGAACCAAATAGGAAATTATATTCATCCAATTTTTTTGTATTATTTTTGTATCAGCTGTATCTAGATCGTCAGTATATATACCGTGATAAACTCTCTTCAATTTACCAATTTTGGCCTTTCTCGACAATTTATTTGCACTTACCTTATCGTTGGCAAAGATAATTTTACCCATGCTATTAGTTCAATCCATATTAATGAATAATTTAATTATATCGGGATTTCAGCATATTAACAAGTAATAATTAGGATTTAAGCATGCTAATGCTCTGGTTTTATGGAAATAAGCATATTAATTCATAAGATATGCTGGTTTAAGTATATTAAAGATTAACAACCAAATTTTGTGTATTTGCACCTAAAATCCTAAAAACTAAGGGCCTAGATAACTAAAAGATGGATCTGACTAATAGATGAATTAGGGTAAATTTATTATGTTGTTGCACAAGACAATCTAAACTTATTATTTAACCGTAAACAATAATTTAACGTTGAATTCATTTTAGCCATAGTGATTATAAAATTACAAGTTAGCTGTTGGATCCCATTGTGGATAAAAATAAATTATAACCTTTACGGATTTTATCGGATCTTGTATGGCTAAAAGATGGATCTTGGTAAACCTGAATTAAACTAAGTTCATTTAAAATAAAGTAAATCGGTAAGATTTTTGCAATAAGCTTTAAAATTTTAGGTAAATCTTTGTTAGCTATATCCAAGTCTTCAAAAACAGCGGATTTTAATTTTAAACTTTCTGCCACATGGCTCCCCGTCCTTTGCTACTTGAAATAACTAAACCTTCATCTCGCATTTGCCGCAATACTAGGCGAATCATCTCACGACTTATACCGGGACAATCAGACTCAATTGATACAATAGTGAATGGGCCAATTCTACGATTAATCGTATTGCGTATTAACTCAGTCTTTGATCCTTTATTAGTGGTTATCACCCCAACCCGGTTTTCAAACTCTCTGTAAGCGCGTAATAATGTACCCCAAAAATAATTCAACCACGGATTAACATCATGTTTTCCTTCATGCCAATTTTGTGAACTTGCTTCCAAGGTTTCATAATAACTTTCTTTACTTTCCTCGAAAATACGTTCCAAACTTATATAATGTCCAACTTGATAATCAAATTGATATAGCAAAATCAATGTTAACAAACGTGACATCCTACCATTACCATCAGTGAACGGATGAATACATAAAAAATCTAATATTGCTAGAGGTATCAAGATAAGAGCATCAAGTTTTTGCTGCTCTACAGCAGTTGCGTAATCAGTTGTTAATTGCTCCATAGAGACTGAAGTTAAGAATGCTTTTGTTGGAGTAAACCGTATTCTTTTAGTGCCGTCAGAATGGGTTTCAATAATCTCGTTATCAGTAGATTTCCATCTACCACCAAGATTGGGTAAATAACGATATAATATCCCATGTAACTGCAATACCACATTTGGAGTAAAGGCCATATGCTCACCAGATTCATGGATCAAATTAAGAGCATCCCTATACCCAGCAATCTCTTGCTCAGAACGGCTAATAGGTGCGGTGTTTTTTAATACCAACTCTTCGATTTTTTTATGTGGTAGTTCTATGCCCTCTAATCTATTAGAAGATTCACTAGATTCAATCTTAGCTACCATACGTAAGGTTTCAAGGGTTTCAGGTGCTTGCTTGAAGAACAATGCCTGCTTACCACGATATTCCCCTATTGCTCGTATAATACTGGCCTGATCGCCATTAAAGGTTAGAGAGTTGATAAATACTGAAGATAGCGATTGCATTTGCACGTATCCTTAAAGTAGGTAAATTTATGATTAAGTAGGTAATAATAGCATCGATATTACCACCTTTACAAGATATTACCGCATTTATTACCTACTTAAATCATTTAGTAATAGCTACAGGAAGCTATATTGGCGAAGGGTTTGGTGATGCTAGGTTAGATACATTTATTGGAGGCTATTAAGTTTTTGGGACTAAATCTAGATAATAAAAGGCTGGATATAAAAAAGTTCGCTGGGCGTACTGATTACAGAATGTGGTTTGGTTGTTGACGTGTCATTTTTGAACGAGACAATTATTTGAGAATTATTTCAATAGAGAAAATTGGCGCAAGAAGAGATGTATACAAATGAACATTAACACTATTAAAACTATAGATGGTCAAGAATTTGTGTTGTTACCAATTCGCTGTTATAAGAGATTGAAGACTCATATCACACAATCTTGCTCTGTATTTGCAAGTTTAGTCACATCGATATCAAGCAATATTACCTTAACGCCGTTAGTAATGAATTTACTAGTTATGGCTTGACCGATGCCACCATATGCGCCAGTTATGAGAACAATTTTTGGCAACTGATTTGTCATGTTCATACTTTAGTGCTTATTATTTTTAGTTAAAGTAATTATTTTTATATTAGCAGTATGCAAAGCTGATCGTATTTTTGGTGCATAGACCTTAGATAGTTTTGCCATTGGAGCAAGCACTTTAATGGAAGATAAATAATTTTTTGAATTATATTGTAAAAAATATGAATAAAATTCGCGCAATAATAATTCTTGCTGATTCATATCGTACCCACCATTTTGTAATGACTTTATAATTATTTGTTGATCGTGGTTCGGTACTTGGTTCCAAACTTGTAAGAGTACTTCTCTGATCTGAGGTACATTATAATACTGGGCATGCAATAGTTCGTGAGTTAAATTTGCTTTATATTTTTTAGTATTTATAATCGAGAAAAAAATAAAGTTTTCTTTATTCTGATCTATTATAGGTTTTATAATTTTTTGATCTAATTTTGCTTCTATGTTTTTTAGTCGTTTATGCTTAGCAAGAGTTTTATTTGATATAACCACTTGGTTATGGTACCTAAATAATTCTGTGCCATTAAAGTCATGCCCACCTACAGCATTCATTAATTTAGAACCAAACAATTGTTCATCATTAGCTATACCTACTTTGGTGTGAACATATAATCCAGCTCTTAGCAATGCGGCATTCATAGCAATTTGATCGGAAAAAATACACCCATAGATTGGCTTAAGATTTATAGTATTAGCAGGGAAAAAATCATTGATATTTACTTTAAAACAAGAGGCATAAGGTTTGGCCGATAATTTTTTAGGAGTTTTAGACATAGGCATAGTTTTTTGTAAAGTTAGTAATTTAGAAATGGTCTGTTCTTGTTTAAGCATTGTTACATTTATAGAATTACCGCTAGCATTTACAATCGTGCTGAACAATAAAAAAGTAATATAAATTATTTTATACATATGCTACCTAAGTTTGTTGATGTTGAAAAGTTTCCATTTTAGATCAGTGTTAATGCAATATTACCTACTTAATGCTTAACATGGAAGAGTTTTCACTAATTATTAGAATTTAATCTGTTTTTTTGCCATTTAACTACCAGGGGTAAGCCGAAGACGTCCATAAACAAGCTGATTATAGCTTGAAGGTTCTTCAACACTTTCGTCTTCTGTAGTATCATATTCCATGCCATCAGTTAATGGATCTTCAAATATGCCTAGCTGTAAACTAGAATTCTTTTTTAACTCTATAATACAATACTCACTAATTGGATTGCCGTGCAAATTTAAAACATTTAAAGAAGTATTAGTAAAGGCCATAGCACCCTCATCACATATATCATTACCAGATAGATCTAAAAGTTTAAGATATTTATTTTTAGACAGAGATATAGCGCCAGTATTACTTATAAAATTATAAGCTAGATCTAATTCAACAATATTACTGTTTTCTTTTTCTAAAAATTTAGCTAAAACTGTAGTACCATAATCGTATATGTTATTATCAGATAAATCTATTTTAGTAATTGTTGGATGTTGTCGTAGAAGAGCAATGATTTTGAAAATATCTTTATCGTTTAATTCTTTTGAGGATAAATCTAAAGTATCGTTACCAACAACGTAATAGTCTTTGTCGCTTAACATTATGCACTACCTTAATGGCTTTAATTAGTATCCAGCCAAACAAAAAAAATATTAGTAATAAATTATGCAGTGAGGTTAGTTGATATCGTTAAACAAATCAATAGTTCTGAAACAGTAAAGTTTGCTTTCAATAAATCATTACTAAAGAACCAACCGGAACTAAATCAAACAACTCAACAATATCTTTAGAACTTAAATGTACGCAACCAATAGTAGCTGGGGTTCCAAGCTTCCATTCCATAGTAGTTCCATGAATATAAATGCCACGATGGAAACTATCTATTATTTGACCACGATCATTTTTGCCACAATTAACGCCAGGCTCTAGCCCCTTTAAACGTAAAATTCTGGTTACAATAAATCCTTTTTTACAATGAGAATTATTTTTTTTCCAAACAGCTTTAGTAAATTTACGTTTACGAAAAATACCGTAATTAGGAACATTATTACCGATTTTTTCGGTGATTATATGTAGGCCTGTGGGAGTTTTTAAACTACCTATTAATTGGCCAAGGCCTCTTTTGCTGGTAGATACTTTATAGGATTTTAATAATATTCTATTTGAATCGTATAAGTGTAATGTTTGCGTTTTACTATCAACAATAATTAAAAAATTTTTTGAAAATAGTAAATCTTTTTGTTGAGGAGTTAAATGGTTTGGAGGGGTTTGATATTCTTTTGGGATATACGAGGTATTAGCAATGCTAGAGTTGCAAAAGCAAAGTAGAGAGATAGTTAATACTATGTTTAAAGTTATCTGAGACACTTAAATTATACCGTAAAATACCTATTACTAATTATGTTTATAGTGAATTTTACCGAAGTTCTTATAACATAACAACCTAAGTCTTGACTCTAGTAAGTTGATTCATTACCCTGGATACTTAATTTTGATCCTCCTTGCCTAAATTTAGGCTGATATAAACCGAAAGGGGTTATTATGAAGCATTACGAAATATTATTACTAATACATCCAGATCAGAGCAATCAGGTAAATGCTATGATCGATCGTTACCGAGCAGTTATCACTAAAGGTAATGGTAAAGTTCATCGCCAAGAAGATTGGGGTAAGTTACAGCTTGCTTATCAAATCAATAAATTACATAAAGCTCATTATATTTTATTAAATATTGAATGTGAGCATAACACTATTACTGAATTAAATAATGCATTTAAATTTAATGATGCGGTGATCCGTAGTTTAGTTACCAAGTGTGATGAAGCTATAACAGAACCTTCGATATTTTTTAAAAGTAAAGATATGGAAAAAAATGCTAAAGATAGCGGTGGTTATAATAATTATTATGAACCAAAAGCAGGTGCTGGCATAGAGGCTATAGAACCTAACTTTAACGATTCAGCTGAATAGGAATAAAAATCATGATGTATAATAAAAGGCGTAAAAAATTTTGCAAATTTACCAAAGAAAAAGTTAAGAAGATTGATTATAAAGATTATATTATGTTAAAGGGTTATGTTACAGAAAGTGGTAAAATAGTTCCAAGTCGTATTACTGGAACTTGTGCTCGCTTTCAAAGACAGTTATCTAAAGCTATTAAATTAGCTAGGTTTGTTGGGTTGTTACCATACTGTGATTAGGAGTTTATAAACGTGGAATTGATACTTTTAGAAAATGTAAAAAATCTTGGACCTTTAGGTAAAAAAATTAAAGTTAAACCAGGATATGCTAGAAATTATTTATTACCAAAGAAGAAAGCTGTATTAGCTACTTCGGTTAATATTAAATATTTTGAAGAACGTAAAGATGAATTGCATAAGAAAGAACTAGAACGAATAGAAGAGTTAAAACAACGTGCAGCCTCATTAAATGGTATACAAATAGAACTTGCAGCTTTGGCTAGTGAAGAAGGAAACCTATATGGTTCTATAGGAGTTTCTGATATTCAAGAAGCTGTTATTGCAGCTGGTGGTGATGTTAATAAACAAGAAGTCCAATTACCTCATGGTGCTATAAAAGAATTAGGTGTTCACGAGGTAAAATTAGGCTTAAACCATGGTGAGATAGAGGCGACGGTAATAGTAACAGTTGTGGCTAAAAAGTAAGTGCTGGGGGATGTATACTCTCGACTAATGAGTTTTTGGTATTCTAAAAAAATAATGAGCGGTGTTTGAGCCCCATACTATTGCTGTTAGCGCTGTTGAGCGCAGGGCGAGTTCAGCGCAAAAAATGTCAGGATAGACATTTTGACGCACGCAGTGCGCCCGAAGGGCAAGCGCCAGGATGGCGCGAGTCAATTATTTTTTTAGAATACCGGAAACTCATGTGCGATAAGTGTATGCGCGTTCCTAGCTAGGGGTATTTTCGTGATTATAAATCGGAATTTAAATGGAAATTAGTTCACAAACAGAAAATTCTTCAATAACCATTAATTCGAATAATACCTCCGAAGATCTAGTTATGCAGTCTCTTAAAATTCCCCCGCATTCTATAGATGCTGAGCAGGCTGTATTAGGTGGTTTGATGTTAGATGCAGCAGCTTGGGATCAAATTGCCGATAGGATTAATGCTACGGATTTTTATCGACGAGATCATAGTTTAATTTTTCAAGCTATATCTGGGCTAGTTGCTCAAAGTAGACCAGTAGATGTTGTTACTGTATCCGAAATTTATACGGATTTAGCTTATTTAGGAGCATTAGCTAAGAACACTCCTAGTGCTGCTAATATTGTAGCTTACGCGGATATTGTAAAAGAAAAATCTTTACTTAGAAAATTAATCGAAGTTGGTGAAGCAATTACTGAATTGGGTTTTACTGCTAAAGGTAAAATTGCTAAAGAGTTAGTTGATGAAGCAGAGCGTAAAGTATTTGCTATTGCCGAACACCAATCTATTGGTCAGCATGGCATAAAAACTATTGCGGAAATTTTAACTACGACTATTGCACGAATCGAGCTTTTATCAGAATCTGATTCACCAATTACTGGTATTTCTTCAGGATTTACGGATTTTGATAAACTTACTTCTGGGTTACAACGAGCTGATCTAGTAATTGTAGCTGGTCGACCATCTATGGGTAAAACTACTTTTGCCATGAATATTGCTGAATGGATTAGTATGAAAACCGATAAACCAGTATTAATTTTTAGTATGGAAATGCCTGCAGAGCAGTTAGCAATGAGGATGTTAGCATCATTAGCTAGAATAGAGTTACAACGTATTAGAAGTGGTCAATTGCATGATGATGATTGGCCAAGATTATCTTCAGCAATTGCCATGATGGCTTCTAGAAAAATGTTTATTGATGATTCCGGGTCGTTAAGTCCAATAGAAGTACGTGCTAGGGCAAGACGTTTAATTCGCGAACAAGGTGAACTTGGCATGATAGTGGTAGATTATTTACAATTAATGAGAGTACCCGGTAATAATGAGCATCGTGCTGCGGAGATTTCTGAAATTTCTAGATCATTAAAAATATTAGCTAGAGAATTAAATGTTCCAGTAATTGCGTTATCGCAATTAAATCGCAGTCTTGAGCAACGTACTGATCGGCGTCCTATAATGTCGGATCTACGTGAATCTGGTGCTATTGAGCAGGATGCTGATTTAATTGCTTTTATTTATCGAGATGAAGTTTATAACAAAGAAAGTGCGTACAAAGGAACTGCAGAAATTATTATTGCTAAGCAAAGAAATGGCCCAACTGGCATGATGCGTTTAACTTTTCTTGGTCATTTTTCGCGTTTTGAAAATTTTGCACAGACAGTAAGCATATAGTTATTTTAAATGAATAAATTAAAAACAATAAAGAATTTTTTTATTAAAATTTTCAAATTTCAATTCCTTGGTAACAAGGGAAATAATTTTAGTAATCTTATACCAACTATTATTCCTCGTTCAGAACATAATATTTCTCGTAGCAATATAAGTAAGCATGTTTTAAAAGTATTGTATAGATTGAAAGAAAACGGGTATAGATCTTATTTAGTGGGTGGTGGAGTTAGAGATTTATTATTAAATAGACAACCAAAAGATTTTGATGTAGCTACTAATGCTTATCCAGAAAAAATAAAAAAATTATTTAAGCATTGCTATATTGTTGGCAGAAGATTTCAATTGGCGCATGTTCATTTTGGTAGCGATATGGTAGAAGTTGCAACTTTTAGGAGAGAACAAGTCCATAAAAAGAATCACTCTAAAGAAGGGATGATTTTACGTGATAATGTTTATGGGAGTATAGAGGAAGATGCAATACGTCGGGATTTTACTGTTAATGCATTATACTACAATATTGCTGATTATACTTTAATTGATTATGTAGGTGGGCTTAAAGATTTACAGGCTAAACAATTATGTTTAATAGGCGATCCTACCACTAGATATAGAGAAGATCCTGTTAGGATGCTTAGGGCAGTACGTTTTGCTGCTAAGTTAGGATTTTCTATCGAAGCTAATACTTTGCAACCTATTTATTTATTAAAAACATTATTATTAAATATTGCTCCAGCTAGACTTTATGAAGAATATGTAAAGTTATTTTTTTATGGTCATGCTATGGAGTCATTTGAATTATTAAAACAATATGAGTTATTAGATATTTTATTTCCAAATTGGCAGGAATATCAACATATTAAAAATCATAAACATTTTAATTTTATAATTAATGGATTAAAAGATCTGGATGATGAGATTAAAAATCATAAACATATTAATCCTGCTTGGTTAATTGCGGTTTTGTTATGGCCAATAGTTTGTAAAATTGCATCAAAATATTTAGTTCCAAAAAAAGTTTCAGAATTTTTAGCATATAAACAAGCTGCTGAAGAAATTTTGTCTCAGCAAAATAAGGTTATAAATTTATCTAAAAAATTAATAATGTATGTCAAGGATATTTGGTTATTACAAATTAAGTTAACAAAAACAGCTGGAAAAAAAGGAAAAAAAGCTGATCAACTAGGTGCTTCAAGTAAATTTAGTGCAGCCTTTCAATTTTTATCGTTAAGAGCAAAATCTGGAGATAAGAAAGCTCAAAAAATTTCTCGTTGGTGGAATAAGTATTTAGCAACCATAAAAACAACCAGCTTAGATTTAGAAAATAGTGGTAGTGATGAGGAAATATGTCAATAAAAAATACTTTTAGAAATAGTGAATTTTGGCAACAACTATTACAAAAAAAACAATTAATTAATAAAATAACCATACCACAATTATTTTTAAAAGATCATTGTAGATCTAAACATTTTTCAGTTAATCTTGATGATTTAAATTTATTTATGGATTTTTCTAGACAACATGTTGATTCGGAAGCTTTAAAAATATTATGTAACGCTGCAAAACATTGTGAATTAGATCATAAAATTAAAGATTTATTTAAAGGCGAAAAAATTAATGTTACCGAACATAAAAGTGTTTGGCATACTAGTTTGCGAGATCCAAATCCAACATTAGAAATAGATCTTGTGTTACGCCAAATGAGTAAATTTACAGAGGATTTATATAAAAGTAATTGCCAAAGTATTTTATGTTTAGGTATAGGAGGTTCTTATTTAGGACCAATGATGGTTTGTAATGCCTTAGAAAAATATACTCATAAATTAGCTAAAAATTTAAATTTTTACTTTATAGCTAATGTAGATCCTCATACTATTAATAATATTTTAATTAAATTAAATCCAGAAACTACTATAGCAATTATTAGTTCTAAAAGTTTTACTACTAAAGAAACAATTTGTAATGCTAAAACAGTAATAAATTGGTTTCAAGATGATTATAAGTCAAAAGTATTTGCAGTTACTTGTAATATAAGTAAAGCTATAGAATTTGGGATCAAAAAAAATAATATTTTTCCATTTTGGGATTTTGTCGGTGGAAGATATTCTGTATGGTCAGCAGTTGGGTTGCCAATTGCTATTAAGTTAGGTATGAAAAACTTTAGAAAGTTTTTACAAGGAGGTTATATATTAGATCAGCATTTTAAAAATACCGAATTTTCTAAAAACATGCCGGTGTTTATGGCATTAATAGGGATTTGGAATATAAACTTTATGCAATATAGATCTTTAGCTATAATGCCTTATTTAGATGCATTAGAACATTTCCCAGCTTATTTGCAACAATTAGAAATGGAAAGTAATGGTAAAACAGTAGATTTACAAAATAATTTTATAGATTACGATTCAGCTCCGGTTATTTGGGGTGGAGTAGGTTGTAATGGGCAACATTCTTATATGCAAATGTTACATCAAGGAAGCCAAGTTGTTCCAGTGGATTTTTTAGTTACGGCTAAAAATCGGGTTTTATTTGCTAATTGTTTGGCTCAAAGTCAGGCTTTAATGGAAGGGACAAGTAATATTAATAATAACGAATTAGAAAATTATAAAGATTGTTCTGGCAGTAGGCCTAGTAGTACTATCTTATTTCCAGAATTAACTCCAGAGATATTAGGGGCATTAATTGCGTTGTATGAACATAAAGTTTTTGTGCAAGGGGTAATGTGGAATATTAATTCTTTTGATCAGTGGGGAGTAGAATTAGGTAAAAGTTTAGCAAATAAAATATTATCACAATTAGAATTGCAACCATTAAAAAGTTCTACAGTTAACTTGGAAAACAAATACTTTAGTTTTAATGATTAAACAAACTTACATATATACTTTTTATTGACATTATTTTTTATAAGATTCAAAATTTGCCAGATGAAAATAGGGATCCTAAACAAAATATTTAAGCCAGCAGCATTAAAGGAAGAAATCCAAGATCAAAATTTAATCGCTAAGAAATATAAATATTGGCGGATCCGAATTTTTTATTCGATGTACATAGGATATGTATTTTTTTATTTTGCTAGAAAAAGTTTTACTTTTATTATCCCTCAATTAGTTGATCTAGGTTATAGCTATAGCGATTTAGGCTGGCTAGGTACTATTTTGTCTATTTCTTATGGAGTTAGTAAATTTTTTAGTGGTATTTTGTCTGATCGGGCGAATCCTAGATATTTTATGGCAGTTGGCTTGATACTTGCAGGGGTATTTAATATTTTATTTGGTTTTTCTAATTCCTTAATATGGTTTGCAATTTTTTGGGGATTAAATGGTTGGTTTCAGGGTTGGGGGTGGCCGCCGATTACTAAACAATTAACTTACTGGTACACTAAAGAAGAACGAGGGATTTGGTGGAGTATTTGTAGTACCTCACATAATGTAGGTGGTGCTATTATTCCTGTTATTGCTGGCTATTATGCAGAAACTTTAGGTTGGCGTTATTCTATGTTTGTGCCTGGTGGAATGTGTATAATAGTTGGATTGTTATTGATTAACAGGTTGCGCGATGAACCGCGAAGTTTAGGTTTGCCTCCAATAGAAAAATATAAATCAGACAGTAACAATTATGAATTGCCATCTGCTTCTGCAGAAACTAGCTTATCTGCCAAACAAATTTTATTAGATCATATTTTAAATAATAGTTCGGTAATAATTATGGCAATTAGTTGTTTTTTTGTTTATGTAGTAAAAACATCGATTAATGATTGGACTGTGCCATTTTTAGTAAGGGTAAGAGGTTATAGTTCGGTAATTGCTGGCACTAGTATTGTTTGGTTTGAGCTAGGTGGTTTATTGGGGATGTTATTTGCAGGGTGGGTTACCGATCAAATATTTGCTGGTAAAAGAGCACCATTTATTATGATTTGTTCTATTTGCTTGGCTTTTTGTTTGTGGATTTTTTGGCAAATTACTAGTAGCAGTAGAATATTAGATTTTATATTAATCGGATTAATTGGATTTTTCGTTTATGGGCCACAGATGTTAATTGGATTAGCTACGGCAGAATACGTAGATAAAAAAGTGGCTTGTAGTGCTAATGGTTTTGTTAGTTGGTGGGGCTATATTGGGGCAGCAGTTGCTGGATATCCAATAGGGCTGTTAATAGACTATAGCTGGAATTGGTACTTTATAGTTTTATTGTTATGTAGTGTACTATCTTGTATAGCATTAATCCCAATAGTATTGACTACCCCTTATGTTTTAACTCCAGAAAGTTCTCCTTAATTTATATATTTTCAGCTAATGAGTTTTTGATACTCTAAAAAACAAGTGACTCGTGCCATTTTGGCGCTCGCCCTTCGGGCGTGTTGCACACGTCAAAAATGTCTATCCTGACATTTTTTCGTGAAACTCGCCTTTCGCAAAGTAAAGAGCAACTAGAGTCCAAGGAGGCTCAAACAACACTCCTTGTTTTTTTAGAGTATCAAAAACTCATTAACTGAGAATATATACTCCCAAAATAAGCTATTATATTTTATATAATGAAAGAAATTTTAGGAAAAACTAGTACTAGTGGGGCGCATAATAGTTGCGGGGCGCATTCTATAGCAGTGGCTTTTTCAAAATTGTTAATAGATGGTATTCTTGAACAAAATCATCTTTTAGAGACAGATGCATATAAAGAGTTATTTGAGTATTGTAAAGAGACGTGCAAACCTCCACCAACTAGCTGGGATGATCTAAAAGAAACATTAATAAGTAAAAAAACGACTAACGAAGAAGCACAACAATATTTAGCTGCTGCAATTAGAAAATTTACTGCTAGAGCTACGCTACATAAAAAACAAGATTATTATGATAGTTGTAGTAGGCAGTTCGAAGTGTTTTTTGATGAAGGTTCAACTATAGAAGCAAAAAAAGATTCTGAACAGTTTCTTTTAGATTTTGGTTTTGAACCATCTGATATTAAAGAATGGAAAGATCATTTAGGTGACAAAAATGCTTGTACTGAAATACTTGAACGATGTATGGGTAGTAAATTTACTAATCAAGAAGAATACTATAGAGAATATAATGCAGGTGTTTTAGAAGAAACAGTACAAGCATTAGGGTTTGCAGTTAAATTTCATGCTAAAGGGCATGCATATTCAATAAAATCTCCAATTAATCCAATAGCGTTAGTAGATATTTCTAATAATGGTAATCATTGGACAGTAAACAGTATTTTAATTGATGAAGAACGTAAACAACTAGTAGATCTAGAAGAGACAAACATTATAAAGCAATTGATATCTTTGGGTTATCCTAATCTATTTGCTAAAAGAATTGTTGAAGATCCAGAAATAAAACCATTAATTGGGGTTGATACTCCATTATGGCAACAATATCATAGTTTGGTACTGGATAATCATACATTAGTAGAAGCTAAATTAGAGCAATATAAAATCGAAGAAATAAGAAATTTAGTGATTGAAGAAGATAAGCTTGTTAAACCTGTAACTGATAGTATTGAAAGATGTATAGCTGATATTGCTACGTATATGAAAGGTAACAATATAAACACTCCTGTTGCAATTAAAGATTTTTTAGATAAAGTTCCTAGACAATTTGATTTTTCCGAAGAATATAAATGTATTAATAGTGGTAAATCTCCTCATGAAAAATTATTAATACTTGGAGTTATGGCAGCACAATTAAAATTTCAATATGGTTTTGAAGATGCTACAGAAGTGACAAAACAATTAAATAATCCTCAATACTATCCTGTAATTAATGAAACATGTCAAAATATTTTTAATAATTTATCTCCAGAAATACAAAAAGAAATATATGCAGATACTAACGATTATATGTTGCAATATAATATGAAAAGTATTGAAGGTTTAATTTCTGTAACTAAGCTACCAATAAGAAAAAAAGATGAAGAAAAACAACCACCAACTTCTATACCACCAACTTTTAAAATAATACCAGGATTAAAACCTTTAACAGAGACAGCAAAGGTGCCAGAAGTACCAGAAAAAATATCAACTAGTACGGTATCAACCCCTAGATCACCAACTACATCATCATTACTTGCAAAAGACCGATTAACAGAAGTAAAAGAAGTACTTGAGCCGTTATCAGATAATAGATTTGAACACTTTAAAGAAACAGTAAATAGTATAGTTAAAAACGTCGATTGTGTTTCATTAGAACCGACTAAAGAAAATAATCACACAGTTTTCGAAATAAAACGTTCTAGCGATCAACAATTATTAGCGGTAGTTAAACAAGATTCTATAGAATGTCCATTAATACCATCTGAACTCGGTAAAGAACAAAAATTAATTACCGAACAGCAACAGATATTTATAGCGTTTTTACGTGACGCAGTAGAAGAGGGTAAAGTGGTTACTGTTGAAGCTATTAATTTGTCGCCGAAAGATTTGGAACAAATTTTAAGTTTAATTAAAAGCGAGCATAGAGATTTATTAACACATATTAAACTAGAATTACCTCCGCTAAAAGAATGTATCTATACTGATTTAAGCAGTATAGGTGGTAAATTTGTAGATAAACCATACACTAGAGAAGAACATGAATCTATTAATAAATTAATAGATTCTACATTTACAACTTCGCCAAAAAAAACCTTTAGACCATAGAAATAATATGGTAATAATTTATACTAATCGTATGTATTCAGGTAGTGGTTATTATTCTCTAAAAATCTATCAGGCACTATTCATTGAGTTATTAATTAACAAATACTTCTAACGTTGCCAAGGTGCCATGATAGATTTTTAGAGAATAATAACCACTACCTGAATGCTTACTACTAATCGCACATGAGTTTTCGGTGTTCTAAAAAACAAGTGACTCGCGCCATTTTGGCGCTCGCCCTTCGGGCGTGTTGCACACGTCAAAAATATCTATCCTGACATTTTTTCGTGAAACTCGCCTTTCGCAAAACAAAGAGCAACAGATAGCCAAGGAGGCTCAGACAACACTCCTTGTTTTTTAGAACACCGAAAACTCATGTGCGATTAGTATATCAAATAAGTGTATATGGTACTTGTAATAAAATACTTTATTATGTAAGTTGTCGAAATATATAATAATTTGGTTGGAGTTTGCAGTATATGCCATCAATATTTATTTCTACAGCACATAAAAATCAAGATGATGAACAAGCCGGTACTGGTGATGTTGATTATGCACGTACATTAGCTGAAAAATTAAAAGAATTATACCAAAGTACTTATGGTAGCGATGAGGTAGATTGTATACAACATTTACACGATGAGAATGCAATTTATAGGCACGTTATTGAAAAAACCAAATCTAAAAATCCTATATTACATATTATGTTAAATCCACCATGCACTGGTTCAGCTTTTACTGTTGAAGGATTGGTGAAATTTAAAGAACAAAGTAATTGTAAAATTGTAGTTACATCAATAGAATTTGCTAAATATAATTGGTCTCTAAAGACTCAAGCATTTAGTTATTTTAAAATAGCAGATCATGTTATCTTTTTAGATGATAACGATAAAGAAAAAGCGGAAGAATTTTCTACGTTAAGTGGTGTATGTAATACTAGCGTTATTCCGGTTCCGGCGACAATCCCAGAAATTCCAGGGTTAAAACCATCAGAAGAAAGGGGTAATAATATTTTGTTTTTTGGTATGATCCGAAAAGCTAAAGGAATTGGATATCTATTAAATTTAGCGCAGTTAATAAAAACAGCTCAAGAAGACACTTCCATTACTATTCCAGATAGTATGCGTGACATCAAAATTATTATAGTTGGTTCAATTCAAGAGCATATATATGATAATATTTTTCAACTAACAAGAATTATGTTGGCGATGTATCCAGAAAAGAAAGAGCAAATTGAACAACTAATTAACAAGGGTGGTCGTCGACTTTTACCAGAAATGATTAAAACGATTATTCAAAGACTTAAAATTGAATTAAAAAGTTATGAAGAACAAAATTTACCAAAAGCACTTCCAATAGAATTATATTTAGATGTACCAAAAGATCAATTAGCAGTTCCTTTTAATAAATGCAAGTTTTCTGTTTTACCACTTTGGCGTGGTGGCAGCATAAGAAATAGCAGTATGACTAATATGCTAACTCACGATTTTATTACCATATCATTTAGTGGAAGTGCAACTCCAGAAATATTAATACATGGTGAATATAGTGGAGCTATGGTATTGTTGCCACAAACAAATACAAGTGGAGAAAATGTTTTTGCAGAAAATGTTTTTGATGCACTTAATGCTAGATTAGGTGATCCAGAATTAAATAATCCCACTTACGAAAAAATGAGATATTTATCAAATAATGTTTTATCGATGACGATAATAATTCAAAAGCATATGGATTTGTATAGTAGTTTACGAGTTAATGCTCTACAAAACATGCCGCGATTCGTTGATGAACGATTCAGTCAAGATGAGATTGAATTGTATAAAAAAGTATATGCTGAAGGTAAAGCTTACCAATTTATAAAAACCATTAGATTTTCTGATATATACGATTTTTGGGGCGACTTTGTTGTTAGTATGTTAGAAACAAAATATCTAGGAAGAAATTGGGAACAAAAACTTATTAGAAAACCGTTAAGAGACGAAAAATTACCAGGACGACACTATAAAGCAAATAAAGACGGTATTACAGTAAGTATGGCTGGAGCATTAACTGAAGGTAAAGAGTACCAACCACAGTACACTGCTGTAGAAAAAGCAGGTTTTTCAAAAAAAACATCCATGTCGGTTATTTCTTTAGAACAAGAATATTTTCCTCCAGTTTTCGGATGGAACAAAGAGAGATGCGAAGTATTGGGTGGAATAATGTTTTTCCCTGAACATTTAGAGGAACATTTAGAAGAAGCAACAAAGACTTCCGATGCCAATAATTTGTTAGTATCTATTATTATGCAGTACGATGGTGGTACAGTATCTAGATCTTTTTATTTCAATAATATTCTTGAAGCTGAACAATATTTAAAAACAAAACAACAAGAAGGTGTTTGGCATACAGATATACATTCGTTAATTGCGGCAGGGAAAGCTAAATCTGATCAAAAAATTAATGAAGTGTTAGTAAGAGTGAAGTGGGTTCCTAAGAACCCTAAATGCCAGCTAGTTATTTGTTCTGATAATTTATTAACTAGATTAGCTATGCAATTTCGTGCTGTTGATCTTAAAGTTAATACTGGAGAAGCTTTTATTCCAATATCTTTCTATATTCAAAATAGGGAAAAACCAAATCCAAAAGTTTTTCCATATTTTTCTACACAACAACAAGAGGATCTAGAAGAGGCTTTAAAAAGTACCGATGAAACTTTAAAGACATTAGCTATAATGGTGAGTTGGTATAATAATTATGTTCAATCTATAGAATCTAAAGTACCAACCACTCAAGAACAAGAATTAGTATTATCTGCAAAATGTTTAAGCTTATTGTTCTGCAAAAAATTAACTGGTTTAACTAAAATATTTTTCCTAGAAAATATGTTTAAGATAACTTTGTCTGATTCTGAAAAATTAAAAATTGAGAAACATGATTATAACGAGCCAATGTTAGTAAAATTATTTTGCGAACAAAAAAAATTAAACAAAGACCAGCTTGCCAAATTTTGTAAAGAAGTTTTACAGGCGATTGTTGAAATTAATTTTGGTTACAATGGTATTCTTGATATATTAGAAAAAATATTAAAAATTAACAGTTGTTTAGTTAAAGAATATTCCTTGATAGAAGAATATTCATTAACAGAACTTTTGTTGGATAGTTTACAAAAAACAAAGTCTACATTTTGCCAACCTAAAGAGATAGAAGGTATTATATATAGATTGAAAAAATATCCAGGAGAATTATCAAAAGATCCTCTATTACAATTGGACCCTATAATAGATTTTTTTCAAGAAAAGTTAATTACGCTTATTACTGGAGAATATGGGGATTATTTAAAAGATGCAAAATTGTATGATGAACTAGAAAAAAAATTAATATGTCTTTCAAACACTCTATATGCCGGTATAGTATTAGAAAATCATTTGGAATTACTGTGTAATAGATGTTCCTATTTTTTCTTTGAAGAATTAGGAACATTGTTGACATATATACCAATAGGTTGTTGCGTAACAGACACTTTAACAAAAATATTGGCTATAGCTTTATCAAATCCAACATTAGTAAGTAATTTGAATACACGCACTCTTATTTCTGATTTAGAAAAAATATTGAGGCACTATCCTTTACTTCCAGATAATTCTAGAACAGAAGCATTGAATACTATATTATCAAAATTAAAGGATAGTTTAGATGAGTCTAAATATATTACTTGTTCTTTTTCTGATCTAGAGAAAATGTTAGAGTGTGTTCAAGATTCTAGTAGAGAAGAGATTTTAGGGAAATTATTGGATATTGTTAAAGAAATTACAGTAAAAGATGTTATAAGCTTATCTAAACTATTAAAATTATTACCGTTAGAAATTCATATTAATTCTTTAATTAAGATTTTGAGTAAATTACGTAATCCTTGCGAAAGTGTAAATGTTAAGATAGATGATATCTGGAAACAAACAACAGTAATGCAATATTTTTTTGAAAGTATATCACAAGATTTACGTTTTGATTTATTACAAAGGATGCTAAAACAGGATAATTTTAATAAACAAATTTACAATGTTGATAATATAACATATTTATTGAATGTTGTACCGTTAGAATTACGTGCGGAATTTTTATTAAATAATTTTTTAGGATCTCTAGTAGATAGCATTAAATCTTTTGGTTCGGCTGTTAGTTGTAAAATAAAAGAAGTATTAGCTGTATTGCCAGAAAATCAACGTTATAATTTTCTAAATGCCTTTTGCAGTGAGTTTTTTAAAGTACATGATGCTGCTCATAAGTATAGTTATTATGATGTTGTAAATATGTTAGAGTTATTACCGCAAGAACAGTATATAAAATTTTTACAATATATTTTGCCGTCAGATTCATTAACTGTTGCTTGTGTGTATGATACACATATTATGGAAATATTAAAATTATTACCGCAAGATCAGCGTTTAAAATTTTTAAGAGATATATTGCCTTATGATCTGTTGACAAAGAACATATCTTATTTTTCCACAATAATTAAAATGTTAAATTTGTTGCCAGACAATGAACGTTATGAATTCTTAAATATTTTTGATATTAAATCGTTGTTTAACTCACCAGACCAACAAGGTGAACGTATATTTAGTTTTGATATTTTAAATATATTAAAATTATTACTGCAAGAACAGCGTTTAAATTTTTTACATATTTTCCCGTGGGATATTATGTTATCAGAAAAATTTAATGGTTATTTAATAACTAAAATATTAGATGTGCTGTTAGAAAATGAACGCTATGAGTTTCTAAATATTTTGCGTGTTAATTCATTGATAGATCCAGACATAAGTAGTGGTGATATTTTAAGTATATTAAAATTATTGCCGCAAGAACAGCGTTTAAATTTTTTACATATTTTCCCGTGGGATATTATGTTATCAGAAAAATTTAATGGTTATTTAATAACTAAAATATTAGATGTACTGTTAGAAAATGAACGTCATGAGTTTCTAAATATTTTGTGTATTAATTCGTTGATAGATCCAGATATAACTAGTAGTGATATTTTAAAAATATCCAAATTATTACCGCAAGACCAGAGTTTGAGTTTTTTACAAAAATTTTTATCGCAAAATTTATCGCATGAGTTATTAAATGATAGTTATGATTATAGTAAAATGTTAGGAGTAGTAAATTTACCACCAGAAACTACTAGTGAACAATTTTTAAAAGACTTTACAAAAGAAGATGATCACAAGGAACTATCACCACGCTTTTCTTCTTGTTCTTTAAGATAGGTTATATCTTAACAGTGGCTTCATATAGATCTGGCAGATCATTAGCAAATAAAACAGTATCTTTTGCTCTAACGTTTTTATTTAGCCAATCTTTAGCTTGTTCAAACGATGATAAAGTAATTATTTCTTGCATTTTGGTGGCTTGTTCTTTAAACCCAGCTATAAAACTAGGAATTCTTTGAGGTTTTATTATTAAGGCTAGATCAGCATAAAGAGCAGCGGTTTTACCTAACGATAAATGTTCTCTAGTATGATCTACACCTAGCTCTATTAATCCTGGGGTCACTAAAATACGACGTCCTGGTGGTTCATGTAAAAAATTTAGTATTTCTAAAGCAGATTTAAATCCTTGTGGGTTAGCATTATAGGCATCGTCGATTATAGTGTAATCATTTTGTCTGCGAACTTCTGATCTATGGCTAATTTGAGGCATGCTTTTAATAGCAGTAATAATAGTAGTTGGTGGTACTCCTAAATTACAAGCAGCTAAAAATGCTATGGCAATATTATTGGCATGGTGTAGACCAAAGATAGGAACTTCTAATTGATAATCATGTTCTTGATAGTTTAACGTTATAGTCAACCCATTTTTTACATGATTTACTTTAGACAGTTGAGTGGTTTTTAAAACATCAAAATAAGATTTATTGGTCTCTAAATATCTTTTAGCATAATCAGTATTTAATACTTGTTCTGGCATAATAATTTTACAGTTACTATTTACAGTATTTTCTATAATAGCGGTAGCTAATTCAAATTTAGCCTTAGCTACCGTTTCTAAATTTTTAAACCGTTCGTAATGAGCTTTACCTATACTAGTTATTATTCCCATATTAGGAGTTGTTAGTTTGCATAACTCTTTAATAGAACCTACTCCATAAGCACCCATTTCTACCACAAAATAACGGTGAGAAGTATTTAACTGTTCTCTAATTATTCTGGATATCCCCATACTAGTATTTATGCTGCCAGGAGTTATTAGAGTATGATCTACATGTTCTAAAATATGCCCTAGAAAATGTTTTACTGATGTTTTTCCAAATGAACCGGTAATACCAATAATAAATGGTTTATTAGTATTAATTTTTTGTTTGGCATCAATCCAAAATTTTCGTTGGATGGTTTTTTCAATAGGCATTAATAATAAATTAGCTATAAGTAAATATAATGGGGTTAGTTGTATACTAAGTAGTGATATTATTAATAAATTTAGATTTAAATTTATTAATAATGTTGTGTTTAGTAATAAGCTGATAGCTATACCAAAATAGTAAATACGCTTTGCTCGCTTAGTTAAAACTAACTTTTTCTTGGCATTTTTTAAAGGATTTTTTTCAAAATAGCTGTTTACTAAAAGAAGGGTAATAATACCAAAAATTATTCCAAGGTTATTTATAACAAAAATATTATTTATACCAAAAAATATTAATAACATGATAGATAAACGCTTATCAAACGCTCTTTTGGCAAAGAGCCAAGCTAAAAATCTATAATTATCATATTCTTGTTGTTGAAAAAAATGTAAATAAGTTAAAAGCCGTTTTATACTAAAAATAGTAATCGCTATAATTAATGAAATGTTTAAAATATTTAACATGATGATTTAATTTTCTCTATAAAATTTTTTAATAAATATACAACCTGGTGTTGCGTTTCTAATAATACACTATAATGATCTTGTTTTGGAATAATATGTAATTTAGAATTGTTAATTAGCTTATTTAACTTATGCCCGATGGTAATGGGAGTTTCTGGATCACATTCACCATAAAGTAATTCAGTAGGGCAGAGAATTTTAGTGGCTGTTGTAGATAGATTTTCATTAACTGTCTTTACTAATATAGCACGCATATTAGGGCTAGCATTTCTATAATCAGTACTTCCAAATTTAGTTTTTAACCAATTAGAATATCTATCGTTATTTAATAATTTATTTAAAAATTTTAATGATTTAAAAATTTTAATTTTGGTAAATAAAATTATTTTTTTTGTTAAACTGCGCGGTATTGGGATCCCAGATGATGCAATCAAAAATAATCCATTGATAAGCTGTGGGTATTTAGCAGCTAAATTTATTCCAACCCTACCACCAAAAGAATGGCCAACCCAAATTTTAGTAGCAGTTGCTGGGATATGTTCCATGATCCACTTAGCCGTGGCATTAGTATAATCATTAACCCCCCAAATACCTTCTGGGCTGGAGCTTTCGCCAAACCCAGGAAAATCTAATAACCAATGGATTGCAGAATTTTGGAGGTTGGTCGCTATTGGTAATAGATTATTATGAGTTTGACCCCAACCATGCCCCCAAATAATATGTGGTAAGTTAGAGTTATTTTGATTGTCGGGAGTTAAATTTTTGTAATACATTTTTGATCTATCATTTTATATATTAATCACTTTATATACTAATCGCACATGAGTTTTGGTACTCTAAAAAATAATTCGCTCAACTCGCCCCGCGCGCAGCTGGCGCGGGGCTCAAACAGCGCTCATTATTTTTTTAGAGCACCGAAAACTCATTTGTTGAGGGTATGCAACCAATTTTGCTAAAAGAGCTTTGATTCTAGCATAAATGGCGTGGTTCTAATAACAAACAATAATTCTAATATT
>CAIVQA010000094.1 GCA_903907935.1 uncultured Francisellaceae bacterium | reverse complement strand
TATCTACGAAAGTCTAAATATGCACTTTACCAATACCCCCTGCAGATACATAGCATAATTTTGTTTGTCGACTAAGATTTTGAGTAATTACAGGCCTAGTGTTTTCAACGATTTTTTAGTGCAAGTGACAAAGTCGGGAGGGGCAATTTCTTTATATTGTACTAGAGGACCAGCTATAGAATGAGGAAAAAAACTTACTAGTAAAGCATAAGAGGTAATATTATTTTCGGATTTATTTCCATGATAACAATCAACAAGGTAAGCAATTTGCTGAAAAGTAAAGAAAGAGATACCTAATGGTAAAGCTGTTTTTTCAAAATTTATTGGAGCAGAAATTAAGAAATTTATGTTTTCTATTATAAAATATGAATATTTGAAATATGCTATAAGAGATATATTAAAGAAAATTCCAATTACTAGAATGATTTTTTTTTTGAATATAGCCTGTCCTATAAAAAAATTAAATAGTATTGAGAACAATAGTAAGAATAAGTTAGAAATATTATGATAGGAATAGAAGACAAGCGAGCCAGATAGCAAACTAAATAAGGCAATACTATTATTTTTTTGACATAATAAAAAAATAATACACAATATTGGCAAAAAAATCAGAATAAATTCTAAACTATTAAAAAGCATTTTCTTAAGACTTTAAAGTAAAATTTGGTCACTTTTCCTTGAGATATAACTATTTTTCATAGTTTACAATAATCCGTGGTATTATGATATAAATATATAGCAATTGTAGCGGCAGTTCAGCTTAAATTTTGCAAATAATTGTTGACAAGGTAAATTTAATTGAAGCAATATCTTAGAAAAATTATCAAAAGTAATTTATATTTAACTGCAATTCTATATATTTTTTATAATATTTTAATTCATTTAAAACGTTATCTAAAAAACCATACTACAGATTCTGGGGCTACCCATCAATTTTTTTCATTATCAGATTCCATTAAATATGTTAAAGATGTTTTTAGTGATTATCAAAAAGTATCAGGAAAAGAACATTTTGTTGGTAGGATAGCAGAAATAGGGCCAGGGGATAGTAACGGAGTTGCTTTAATGTTTTTAGCTAATGGTGCTTTAAGTGTAGATTTAGCTGATCGCTTTTATTCTTTAAGAGATAGATTACAGCAAGAACAAATTACCCAAACATTAATAACCGAATATTCTGTTTTAAAAAATATTGTTTCCAGTTTAGATCAATATTGCGTTAGGCACTACGGTGAACAGGCCAGTTGTGAAAATTTTTTTGATAATAACCATGACTATGATTTTATTGTTTCTAGATCGGTTTTTGAGCATGTGGATGATCCAGAAATAGGGTTGAAAAAAATTTATGATGCTTTAAATCCTGGTGGAATGTTAATTCATAAAGTTGATTTAAGAGATCATGAAATGTTTACGCCATTTAGTTATAAATTAAAGTTTTTAGAGATCCCCAAATTTCTTTATCGATTAATGACTTACGGTTCTGGATTTCCTAATCGATTTTTGTTTCATCGTTATAGAGAAGTGTTAACAAAACTTGATCCTACAGTTAAGTTTTATGTTGCTGGTTTGTATGGTATAGATGACAACCTAATGGAAATTTATGAAATCGATAAAATACCAATAACTTTAAAAAATAAAGCTATTGATTTTGTTAATAAATATAAGCATAAATTTGCAGATGAATTTAAAAATGTTTTATCAGAAGATCTTATAATTTCTAGTTTCTTTTTTGTTTGTCAAAAGAATTAAGATACCACATCTGAACGGTTATACTGAATGCACATGAGTTTTCGATGCTCTAAAAAACAAGGAGTGTTGTTTGAGCCTCTTTGGACTCTAGTTGTTCTTTGCTTTGCGAAAGGCGAGTTTCACGAAAAAATATCAGGATAAATATTTTTGACGTGTGTAATACGCCCGAAGGGCGAGCGCCAGGATGGCGCGAGTCACTTGTTTTTTAGAGCATCGAAAACTCATGTGCGTTCAGTATATTTAAAATTAGCAGCTATACGATCCATAGCTGTTTGAATCATAGAACAGGATATTTTTGTAACCCCAGCATCTTTTGCGAAGTATTGCCATTTTGATACTGCATTTTTAACTTCATTAATAATTTCTATAGCCTTTTGTTGTTTGATTCCAACAATTTTTGCAAGTTTTAAAAAATGCGATAGAGTCGGGTTTTTACCTTCTCCCATGATCATAGTAGAGTGTTCACCAAAAGGTCCGGATGAAAAAGTGAGATCATAAGCTGGTGAAACATACCATATACCTTTTTGATCCATTAAAAAAGAAAAGTTTTTAGCATGATCATCGCGATTATGTGTTAGTACGTTAAAAACAGCAATTCTAAATTGCTTTTCTGCGCTACGTATATCTTTAGTAAGCCATAATGTTGCTTTTATTAAAGTTTCATAATCAAGGCTTGGAGTTTTGTGGTCAACATGAAGAAGCCCACTTATAGTGTGCATATGTAGATGTACCCCATTTACATGGTCAAATCTTTTAACACCAAAATACCCTAGTCCATTTTTAGATGGAAAAAGCTTTGCTTTTGGTAGATCTAGATTTGCTGCTTTTGCCATTAAGTGATAAGCATATTCAATTGGCCCAATATCTTTAGGATCAAAAGAAGAACGAAATTTAATGATCCAATCATTGTTTCTATCAGTATGGTTTGGTGTTAATGGATCTTCCATAAGGTTTATTAATATTTTTGGTCGTGCTCCGGCAGATGAACCATTCATAGCTAGAAGATCGTCTATAAACTGATCATCATTATTTTCTTGAAATTGTAATATTTCATCAGCAATATTATCTAGATCTTTATGGTAAGAATGTGGGGTGCTACCCATTTCTGGCTCGTATATTAAGGCCCCCATCCCATTCTTACCTACATAACGTAGTCGATCTAGAGGCGACAGTTCGCCAGGATTAATGCTAAGCTTCATTAATTTACGATCTAGTAATAATCGTCCCCATCCATCAGGCAAACTATCATTAAAAACTCCAAATAAACCATCAAACGAACGATCTTCGCATGGAATAATCCCTGGTTTTAATGGTAGTTTAAATGGAGACAATAGAAGTCCTATTTTCAAAAATTCAGTATCATATTCGAAAAATATTTTACGTTCTTTTAAAGCTAATCGTCCCATCAATAACTTTTCAGATCCTCTTAAATAAAATACTTTAATAATAGAAATATTTTTAAAATTTACTGGCGAACTCATTGGCGCCCTCGTTTACGAGTTTGATCTTTTAGTAATTCATCCAGTGATGATAATGATTCTAAGTTATTTTCTTTAAAAAGTTCTTTAAATTCTTCTAGAACTCCAAGAGCAAGAGCAATTTTAAGCAAAGATTCTAACGAGATTTTTCCGGTACGTTCAAATTTTTTTAATACCCCGAAACTAACCCCAGAGCGTTCTGATAAAGTTTTTTGGCTCCAGTTAAGTGAAAGCCTTTTTGCTTGCACCTGATGTGCCAAATGTTTTGTTACTTCATTAGGAGTTGCTAAAAATAAAGACATTATAATATCTCTTATTGGTGAATAATCTATATATTAGATATAATAGTATCTTTTAATAATAAATCAAGTTAACTATGCCTTTGATATACTCTCAGCTAATTGGTTTCCGGTGCTCTAAAAAATAAGTGACTCGCGCCATCCTGGCGCTCGCCCTTCGGGCGTGTTGCACACGTCAAAAATGTCTATCCTGACATTTTTTCGTGAAACTTGCCTCTCGTAAAGTAAGGAGCAACTAGGGTCCAAAGAGGCTCAAACAACACTCCTTATTTTTTAGAGCACCGGAAACTAATTAGCTGAGAGTATATACTGGTCTTACATGAGTTTTTGGTATTCAAAAAAAATGAGGCAAGGAGAAGATATTCCAGATTATCATCAACCTCACCTCCAAGATCCTACTTCTCTTTTCCCCCTGATGGATCTAAGAAGATAAGATGATTTTTTTGTTATTATTTTAGCTTAGATAATAACCATTCCTGATTACGAATTAGTATCACAAAAATGCTAGTTGACAGTTAATATACTCTCGACTAATGAGTTTTCGGTACTCTAAAAAATAAGTGACTCGCGGCCATCCTGGCGCTCGCCCTTCGGGCGTGTTGCACACGTCAAAAATGTCTATCCTGACATTTTTTCGTGAAACTCGCCTTTCGCAAAGTAAGTAATGAGCAACTAGAGTCCAATGAGGCTCAAACAACACTCCTCTATTTTTTAGAGTACCGAAAACTCATTAGCTGAAAGAGTATATCTATCTAAATTATTATAAAAAATTGACGATAAATAGGCAGTAGACGTCTAATATTAAGGTGACTATATGCCAACAGAGGATTATAAGGTTACAGTTCTTGCTTGGGGGACTCAACATGGGGATGCTAAATTAACTAAACAAATACAAAATAAGTTGCATGGAGGCAATGTAGGTCATGCTGCTATTAAATTAACTTTTCCTGTAGATCAACGTGGGGCAGATTTAATAAAGCAGTATTGTTTAGATAAAGGACAACCAACAATACCACATGAAATAAAAACCAAAACAGAAACAATTGTTACGTATAAAAAAAATAAACAAGGGGATATTCTGTTTGATGAAAAAGGGGTTGCAAAAACTGAAAAGAAAGAAAAAAAGACTTCTTATTATGAAGTTTATTTTAGTTGGTGGCCTGCAGAAGATAGCCCTTTTTTCTTAAATGACTTAGATACTGATAAGAAGCATGAGAGGTTAGGGGTGCATGTTCCATGGCATCCTGATGCAGATCCTACACGTATTCAAGAAAGACGGTCCCATGGATTATTAAGTAGTCGTATGATAACTTTAGGGCCGGCAATGGTTGTTAATTATCCTAAAATGCCTGCAAGTAAAGAATGTACGTCGCTTGCTCAATGTAGGGATCAAGATTTACAGGAAAAAATTTTACACTACAATAAATACCAAAAAGAATTAAAAGAAGTTGATAGAAGTAAGCTTATTGTAAATTTTTTAACTGTATATGAAAAAGCATGGTTTTTAAATAACCAATATAGTGATCAAAAAAACTTTTTAGAAAAAAAATTAGAAAAACTAAAATCTTCAAATGGATCTTCAAATAATGTTTCTGAAGAAACTAAACAACAAATAGAGCAACAAATAGAAGATCTTTTTCAAAAGGAAAGAAGTGCAGAAGATGAAAAAGAAAAGATCAGTAAATATTTTAAAAAGAGATTTGGTAAAGAGATCACAGAATATATTTCTTACGGACGAAAACCTGATGCAGAAATAGATTTACCGCTTGTAGATCATCAATCTTTAGATTCTGATAATGCTTTTGGATTAGAATTAGAAAATATGTTATCTAAAATGCGAGATATTTCTACTGATAATGTTGGATTTGATTTATATAGAAAAAATTGTTCAGCTACTAGTTTAACGATAATTAATGCTGGCATAAGAGATGAAGATCGTCCTTGGATGGCGAAAGCTGTAGGATCTGTTACTAGTGATTTTAAAGATCAAAATTCATGGTTATTTCGAATGCTAACTCCACAAAGTGTGTATAATTCTTCTCTTCGTTTAGAAAAAAATATCATTAAGCATAACCGTAGTTTACAAGGTATTTCTCAACCAGTACACTCTGAACCAATGTTACTTACAAAGTTTTATAGTATTGTAAGTACCATAAAAAAATTATTTACACATAAACAAAAATATGAAACAGGTGATCGTAACCGTCCGCAAGCATTAAGGTTTATTGAGCCGAAATTACCGAAAGATGCTCAAGAATTTAATGCTGCATGTAAAAAAGAATTACAAAAAATTCTTAATAAAAGTGAAGAGTATATAAAAGAGATATTATTATCTCCAGATAAATATGACGATCCTAAAGAAAAAAGTGATTTTTTATCAAAAATTAATGCTTTAACCCAAAAAAGAATAAGAATAGTTGCTCAAATTCATCCTCCAGGGGAAAAAGCTTCAGATGTGTTAGCAATAGTAAAAAATATTGGTAAAAATGTTTCTGATATTGATTTTTTTCTTACTAACAGCAATAAGCAAGCTAATCAGGCATGGGTATTAAAGCAACGTAAAATTATTGATCAAAGCAATCCAAGTAGTTAAAAACAGTAATCGTTTACGTGGGTACCCTATTCCTGCACTGCGGTCCGTAACTCGCGCACTTCTATCATTAAAAACACGCTAAACGTGCTCAAACATTAGGTCCTCGTTGCAGCAATATGGTACCCAACGTGAACAATTATTTTTATTGTTTTATTCGTTCATAACGTCCGATAATAGTAGTTTTTTCTAAAATATGCCCATCCATAGCCTGTAGAATTTGAGACTTACTAGTTCCTTGTGGTAATTTTAATGTAGTATCTAGTGCATAAAGCGTGAAAAAATATCTATGTTCACGATCTGGAGGGCATGGTCCAATATAATTCATGGTACCAGAACTATTTTTACCATTTAGTGCATTTGGTGGTAAAGGTTGTTTTTTATTAATTTCGTTAACAGTTGCTGGGATATTAAATACTAACCAATGATCCCAAGTACCTTTTGGGGCATCTGGATCATCCATAATTAACGCAAAAGAAACAGTAGCTTTTGGTGCATTTTGCCATTTAAGAGTTGGAATTTGATTACTACCATCACAAGTTAGTTCTGAAGGAATTTTTCCTTGATCAGCAAATTCTGCAATAGTAAATTGTAGGCTCATAGAATTATCTCCTATAGTAATATTTGAATAAAATAACAAACTATAAATAATTATTAAAGCATTAATTTTTTTCATATAAGAGGCTTAAATATTTTTTGTTCGTTAGAATAAGTAGAAATTTGCCCTGTTTTTATATCAAAAAACCATAGATGGATAGACAATTCTTGTTGAGCGATTTTTTCATTGATACATGGGAAAGTTAAACAGTTTTTATATGATTGTTTAAGTGCTAATTTTGCATAATCGTCAATATTAATGTTTGTATAATCAATATTATTTATTTTTATTAATGAAACCCAATTTTTTATAAAATCATTTTTATGGGCATAGCTATTATTTAGTAATGCTTGAATTCCGCCACATTGACTATGTCCTAATAAAATTAAATGCTTAACTTTTAAAAAACGTACGCCAAATTCTAAAGCAGCACTAGTATCATGGTGGGCTTCATCATCTTCGAAAGGAGGTACAATATTTGCTACATTGCGAACTACAAATAAATCGCCAGGATCACACTGAAGAATTAGTGCTGGATCTACCCGAGAATCAGAGCAAGCAGTTATCATAATTTCTGGTTTTTGTCCATAAAGAGAAAGGTGCTGCATAATAGATTGATCGCCATCAGTATATTTTTTTCTAAATAACTGATAGCCACGTAACATTTTTTGAAAACTTTTTTCCATAAAAAAATGTATAAATTGTAATTATTGTTTATCTTTAACTTAATAATACCAGAGAAATATAATAATAGTAATTTTATAACTTCCTAATATTATAGTAAAAAAAATGCTTGTTAGATCTAGACTATGAGGTAAATATAAATATTGGCTTGATTGATGTTTTTATTTATAATATTATCAAGTTATAAAAATAAAATAGTTAGATATTTAGTTTATGAAGAATGAATTTTTATTGATAGGCAAAGAAGTTGATTTAAATAATCATCCTCCTTATTTGTGGGAATTGCAAGATGGTAGTTCGGTAACAGTCGGAGATCTCCATGCTAATCCAATAAAGTTTATATATATTTTAATAAAATACGGTATATTAAAATTAGAAAAAGAAGAAGATTATCAACAATTAGTAGATATTTATAAATGTGCAGAATTATCAAGAGAATCAGAGGACATGCCATCATCAAAAGAATTAATTGCTAAATTTGATGATATTTTGTTACGTGCAACTTGCGAAAATAAAAATATATTAGTTAGATTAATTGGAGATGAATTTTTTGATCGTGGAGCTGGGGATGAATTTATAATTTCTATTTATAGAAAATTGAAACAAGAAAGATCTCCAATAATAAGCTTATTTTCTAATCATGTGTTCGCTTTGCTAGAGTATTATGTGGAAAATTTTAGTGCTGCTGGCTTAGAATCTATATCTTATATGATTAATCCAGCACAATGTGTTTCATATAATGGGCATTATCGTAGAGGACGTGGTCTTTGGAATTTAATGCAAGATTCAGTAAATGACAAATTATATTCTGTTGACGCTATAAAGAAATTTTTTAAAGAAGATTATAGATCAACATTAAAGTTGTTAGATTACGAAATAATAACTTCTCCTAATGGAGACGAAAAAAGATTAGTAATTTTTTCTCATGCTCCAATTGGTTTAGAAACCATTAAAGGTTTGGCTGATAAATGGGGCATTTTATATTCTGATCTAGTTATAGAAGATTTAGCGCAAGTTATAGATCAGATCAATGCTACATTTAATCGTCTTTCTAATGAAGATATTGTACTGGCAGTACGTGATGAAATAAAATCTGGTGAGAGTTTTTCAAATAAATTTCATAATCCTAAAATAGCACCAATATTGCGTTGCATAAAAAATTCACTTACTGGTCATAATATGGATCCATACCTAGATCAAGCAGATCCTAGAGTTCAATTTGTACATGGTCATGATGGTGCTTATTGGGATTATATAAAAGGGCGTTTTTATCCTAGTGCTGGCAAACCACTACCGATTCCACTAGCTGAATATTTAAGTAACACTCCCAATGCTATTAATTTAGATCATTTCGTAGGAGGTGGATCATTTGATTCAATCTATGGTCGTTTTAATCCAACAATCATGACTGGATTATTACTTGTAACAGCATCTTCTTATAATCCTCATCTAGAAATTAAGGCTGAAGATTCAGATTACGAAAATTCATCTGAAGAGAAAGATATACCTAAAGAAGTAAATACTGAAAAAATGGATATTTGTTTTGATACAATGTTTGATTCGGAAAATCCATCTTTACGACAAATTATTCAAAACGCCAAACTAGCACTAGTAGAAAAAGAAAAAAAACTACAACAAACTATAATTGATGATGATTTTACTACACCACCAGACACACCACCAGACACACCACCAGACAGTCCTGTTAAAAGTTATGAAGCAGGATCCAGTTCAACAGCATGTGATGCAGGATCTAGTAATTCGAGCCAATTTGTAGGCTGGGCTTATAGGGTTGATCCTAGTGAAGGTGAAAGCGCAGATGTTGGAGTTGCTGAGGATAAAGACAAAAAAAGCATAACGCCGCGGTTACTCGTGTTGCAGTAAATGCTGGGTAAAACTTAAAACCGGAGAGGGTGGGATTCGAACCCACGGTACCTTTAAAGTACAACGATTTTCGAGACCGTCCCATTCAACCGCTCTGGCACCTCTCCAAAATTTAGTTTAAACCATTAACATTCATTATTTTGCTTCAGGATTAGCATAATCCGGTGGAGCAATATCTTGTTCTTTAATTGGTCCTGTCCATTTTTCTGGTATCTCTGGAATAGTGTACCTATTAGTTTTATTCAAGTTGGTTTCTTTATTAGCAGGTTGTAATTTTTTTCCTGCTTGAGCATTTTTATACTCATGGCTAGTACCACCAAAATGTTTTTGATAAGTACTACAACTTGTAATAATTAAACCTAACAATAAAAATAAGCCTAGTTTAAAGTGGCTCATAAACGTACTCCTTGATTTCTTTAATATTTTGATAGGCATTTAAAACTGTTTGATGATATTCTTTTGATAGATTTGTTAAAGGTAGTCTACAAGCTTCTCTTATTTTCCCTAAACGTGCTAATAACCATTTTACTGGGATTGGGTTAGCCTCTATAAGCATTGCTCGATGCAGTTGTTCTAATGATTTATTAATTTGCTTAGCAACTTCGATATCTTTTTTGTTTATTATAAGAGAACAAATTTTACTTATAAGTAGGGGACAAACATTAGCAGTAACAGAAATAACCCCCATACCACCTCTTAACATAAATTCAACAAAGCTTGGATCATCACCGCTTAACAAAATAAAATTTTCCCCGCATAAATTTTTTAATTCTGTTACTCGTTCCAACTTGCCAGTTGCTTCTTTTATGCCAACGATATTTTTAATTTTAGCAAGTTCAGCAACAGTGGCAGGTAACAAATCGCAGCTGGTTCTAGAAGGTACATTGTATAGAAGTATTGGTAATTTAGTTTTAGAAGCTATTTTTGTATAATATAAAATTAAGCCATGTTGGGTTGGTTTACTATAATAAGGGGCTACTATTATTGCTGCGTCTATTCCAATTTTTTCAGCTAAAATAGTTTTTTTTATGGTGGTCTTAATATTACAAGTACCAGTACCAGCAATAATTGATATTTTATTTTCAGAGAATTTTTTAGCCAATTCTAATAATTTAATAAACTCTTTATTTTCTAAAGCAGCAGATTCTCCAGTAGAACCACCAATTACAATACCATTAGTTTTTTGGGTTATATGCCAGTCTATTAATTCTTGAAATTTGCCATAGTCTATGCGGTGAGATTTTTTTTGCATTGGAGTAACTAACGCTACTATGCTACCAGTTAAATTATCCATATATTGTACTTTCCTTAGCAGAACTATTTTTAATAGATTCAATAATTTTTGTAGATGAGACATCACAATTTGCTGATATTGGTCGTTCTAATAAATAAACTTTACCGCCATGTTTTAATACATGATGGGCTCCCTCATATTCTGGGATCTCTTCAATTGATTTAAATGTCTCTTTGGTTTTTACTAAAACATCTGGATTGAGAGCTTCTATTAAATTGCCTGGTCGTATATGATTAAAAGGTACTACCCAATCAACTGCCTTAAGAGCTGCTAGTACTTGCATGCGATGTTCTAAGGTATTAATAGGTCTGCTATCGCCTTTTAGGATTTTTATAGATTGATCATCATTAACGGCGATTATTAGCCTGGTTCCAAAGGATTTAGCTTTTTCGATATAATTAATATGTCCTGGGTGTAAAATATCGAAACAACCATTTATTAAAACTATAGTTTCACCCAACAATTTTCTTTGTTTAATAATGATTGATAATTGCTCTTGATCAATTATGCCAAGGTTTAATGGATTTAATGTAGTGTTAGTACTGCCATCGATTAGTTTTGCTTCTAAATTTTGTTCTAGTTCTTTAATAGTTATACAAGATGTCCCAAGTTTACTTACACTAATGCCAGCAGCGATAGTTGCTATATAGGCTGCCATGTTTAGTTTTTTACTGTTGCTTCCGACACAAGCTGCAATGCTAGCGGTTACAGTATCACCTGCTCCTGTTACATCGAATACTTCGTGATAGTTACTGGCAGCAAAATGTTGATCTTGATAATCATTAGTTATTAAGGTAAGACCATGCTTACCTCTAGTTATTATTAAAGCTTGTAAATTTAAATGTTTAATTAAATTGTGGCCTTTTTCTAAAATAATTTGTTCTAAATTATTATCACCGGAAAGATTAACCATTTCTTTAAATTCTTTAAAATTAGGAGTTAAAATTGAGGCATTTTTATATACCAAATGGTCTGGATTTTTAGGATCAACAATAATAGGAATATTATATTGGTTGGCATACTTAATAAATAGTTGAGGATCTTGTAATGAGCCTTTATTATAATCAGACAAGACTACAGCGTTGTAGATGTTTTTACTTACAGTTTTTTCAAAGAAAGTAGCTAAATAAGAAAAACTTTTTGTACAATAATATTTCTCTTGATCTATCCTAAATAGCTGTTGATCGTTACTTATTATTCTTAATTTATTAATAGTTGGTTGAAGTTTAGTGGTTATAATTAAATTCTTAATTTTTGGTTGTTGAAATAACAAAGTTGTTAAAGTTTTACCTGCTTGATCATCTCCAATAATTCCTAATAAATCTACCTGGCAATCAAAAGCGGAAATATTTAAAGCCACATTAGCTGCTCCACCAGCTCTATAATCATTGTGTTCTCTTAATACAACAGGTACTGGGGCTTCTGGAGAAATTCTAGTGGCTTCACCAATCCAGTATTCATCCAACATAACATCACCAATAACTAATATTTTAGTGCTTGAAAAGTTAAATAACTTTAATGACATAGTTTAATTGATCCGTGTTGCTTATAATAATTTTGCATTATATCCTTATATATACTGAGTGTACATGAATTTTCGGTGTTCTAAAAAACAAGGAGTGAAACTCGCCTTTCGCAAAGCAAAGAGCATCTAGAGGCCAAAGAGGCTCAAACAACGCTCCTTGTTTTTTAGAACACCGAAAATTCATGTACACTATAGTATATTAGGACAATTAAAGAGAGAAAATAGTGTTTAACAGAAATTTAGCTTCATTACATATAATAGAACCAACTTTGACAGGTTTATCTGGGCATGAATATGGATATGTAGCGAGTTTAATAAATGCTAATAAAAATTTTAATTTTGATATACATGTATGGTTAGGTAAGAAGGCTAGTAATAAAGATGTTATTAGTAATTTATTAAGTATTAATAAACATACAGTAACAATTCATAAGTATTTTATAAGATCGATCAGGCAATTTCAAAAATTTTTTTTATATTATAAATTTTTGAAAAATAATAATCCTTTTTATGTATGTACTGGTGGCTTGATAGATTTATGGATTTGTGATTTTTTAAGTAAATTTTTAAAATGTGTTAATACTAAAAGTACTCATGGTAAAGTTGCATTTTTTCATTTTCATCAATTTAATAAAACTACTAGAAAAATCCAAAAATTAAACAAGATCAGCGCTAATGCTAAAGAAAATTTTAAAATTTTAGCAACAACACCTAATTTAACTAAAATTTTTACAGATTGTGGTTTTATTCATTCTAAAAGTATTGCTTGTCCTGGGGTTACCCCTAAATACCCTATAGGAAAAATTCAATGTAGTTTTAATAAAATTTTATATGCAGGTGCTGCAAGAGCTGATAAAGGATTTTCTTTGGTAGTAGATACTGTTATTGCGATGCAAACTGAACATGCGTATTTGCCATTTGTTTTACAGATTTCTGCTCCAAATTCTAATCGTTATGATTCTAAAACACTATCATCATTAACTAAATTGCAAAAAATCGTTAATTTAAATCATAGAGTTAGATTGTATAGAAATGCATTAACTACTTACCAATATCAAGAATTATTTTTAGGAGCGATTTGTTTATTAGTGTATGAACAAGAGAAATATGCTGATAAATTTAGTGGGGTAGCTTTAGATGCATTTTATGCTGGTTGTCCTATTATAACTGTTGATAATACTTGGATGGGAGATATTACTAAGAACTTTGACGCTGGTATAGTATTACAACAAGCGACAGTTATAGCTATTAGTGCTGCAATTTTGAAAATTAAAGAACAATATAATTATTATCATTCTAATGCTAAGAGGGCTGCAGAGCATTTAATTGTTACTCATGATCCAAAACATAGCTTACAAGCAGTCTATGATTATTTATGATGTTTGTGCAACAGGAGTTACACAAACATTACACACTGCAGATCTATTTGCTAAAAATTTTTTATTAAATACTATTGGTAAAAATTCTGAACCAATTATTATTTATTTAATTGGAGAATTAGGATCTGGCAAAACTACATTTATGCGTGGGTTAGTTGCTAGTTTTGGTTTTAATGGATCAGTTAAAAGCCCAACCTATACTATAGTTGAACCATATTTAAATTTAATAGTTCCTATTTATCATTTTGATTTATATAGATTAGAGCAGCCAGCGGAACTTGAATTAATAGGCATTAGAGATTATTTACAGTCTGCAGCTATATGTTGTTTTGAATGGCCAGACAAGGGTATTGGGCATATACCAGATCCAAATTTTACTGTACAATTTTCTGGATTTAATGATAACTCTAGACAAATTTGTATATCTATAACTGATCGCACATGAGTTTTCGGTACTCTAAAAAAATAATTTGCTGAACTCGCCCTACGCTCAGCAGTGCTAACAACCAACAGCACGGGGCTCAAACACCGCTCATTATTTTTTTAGAGTACCGAAAACTCATTAGTTGAGAGTATAAAATTTAATTATGAAAAAAATTTTAATTTTAATTTTAATTTTTATTAATAACACTTGTTTTGCTGAAGAAATAGTTAATATTAATAGTCTTAGAATTTGGCCATCACCAGAAGGGACTAGAATAGTTTTTGATCTTAGTAATAAAGTAAATTACAAGATTCATAATCTTCTTGATCCAGTTAGAATTGTTGTTGATTTTAATGATGCACAATTAAACAAAAAATTGGTGGATGATTTAAAAAAAGCTCCCAGGCTCGCTAAAATTAAACAAATGCGTACTAGTAGTCAAAAAAATATGGCACGAGTAGTTTTTGAATTGGATGAGCAACTTAAAGTTAATGATTTTACTTTAAATCCTAATGAACGTTATGGGCATAGATTAATTTTAGATTTAGAGTCTAATGAAAAACAAGAAATACTTGCTTTATTTGATCTTAGTAAATCAGAACCAAAATTAGAAAATAAACCGGAACCTCAGCAAAATAAATTAACTAATAAATTAGAAAACGGTTTACAAAAACTAGAACCGAAACCAATAGCAAAAATATTACCAATAACAAAAGAATTAATTATTGCGATTGATGCTGGGCATGGTGGAGAAGATCCAGGAGCTATTGGTTATTATGGAACAGAGGAGAAAGTGGTAGCTTTAGAGATCGCTAAGGGATTAGCCCAAGAGATTAATAGTAAGAAAAACATGAAAGCATTTTTAATTAGAAATGGCGATTATTATGTTAGTTTACGAGAAAGAAGATTAAGAGCTAGAAAATATAATGCTGATCTATTTATTTCTATTCATGCAGATGCAGTTTCTAACAAACAGGCAGATGGTGCATCGGTTTTTATATTATCAGAGAAAGGTGCGTCTAGCGCTGCTGCCAGGTGGTTGGCAGAATCAGAAAATCGATCAGATACTTTAGGTGGTGTTAGAATTGATCGAACTGAAAATATACTATCTTCAGTGTTATTAGATTTATCACAAACGAAAAATAAAGAAGCTAGTTTTGATGCCGCAAAAAGTATTTTATACTCTATGCAAAAAACAGTGCCATTACATAAAGATGGTGTTGAACGTGCAGGTTTTGCAGTGCTTAAGGCGCCAGATGTACCGTCTATATTAATAGAAACTGGTTTTATTTCTAATCCACGTACGGAATTAAAGCTTAAAACTAAAAGCTATCAACAAAGAATTGTTAGTAGCATATTAGATGGTATAGAGCGGTATTTTTTATCTAGACCGAAAAAAGCTCAAAGGTAACCACCAATAGCTAAAAATAGAGAGGTTTTTTATTTCTTTTTTATGGTAAAAATGGTATATACTGATCGAAAATGTTTATCTTGAGAAAAAGTATGCTTTTTATTCCTTATTTTATTAAAAATTTAAAAGTAACAATATCATTAGTTATTATAATAATCTGCACAGTTTTAAATAGTTGCCAAAGAACTGTTACTTTTTCAAGTGATTCTGTACCATATATCCCAAAACAAGCAAATTTTCACAGAAAAAATTTAGTTTTAGTATTAGGCGGTGGTGGTGCTAAAGGGTTTGCTCATGTTGGTGTTATAGAAGAATTAGAAAAAGCTGGTATAATACCAGATGCTATAATTGGATGTAGTGCTGGCTCCATTATTGGAGCATTATATGCTGCCAATCCTAGCTATTCTCAATTAAAGGCAGCTGTATTGGAAGGCAAAAGATCAGATGTAATTAGTTTAGGCTTAACTGATTGGCCATACAGTGTATATAGTATACATGGATTTAAGAAATATTTAAAAAAAAATTTAAAAGTACATACTTTTGAACAACTCAAGATTCCGTTTATAGCAACTGCTACTAATTTACAATATGGTAACCTGACTGCTTTTAGCCGAGGAGAACTTATTGATCCAGTTGCAGCATCTGCAGCTTATCCTGGTGCATTTTTTCCAGTTAAAATTAAAGGACAATATTTTGTAGATGGTGGGGTAGCAGATCCAGTTCCAGTTCATATAGCAAAAGAATTAGGTTTTAAGACTATAATAGCTGTTAATATAGCGTCACAATTAACTAAATCTAATCCTAGACATTTGTTTGGAATAGTTAAACGTAGTTTAGAAATAGCCTATATTAATCAAACTAAATATGCGGTAGAAGGAGCTGATGTAGTTATCGATTTTAATTTTAGAGATATAGATGTGTTTACAGATCAATATAATTATTATTTATACGAAGAAGGTAGAAAATCAGCTAAGAAAGCTATACCAAAAATTTTACAATTGTTAAACCTAAAACAAAAATAATTTATGCATATTTGTTGGCTGATTATTAAAATTTCAATTTTTATTATGATAGGAATTTCTTTTTTTTATAATTTTTTTACTCATGTTTTTTTATGGACTAATTTAATATATTTAGCATATAAAAATCAGCAAAAGATAGATCCATCTTTTAGAACATTACTAAAAAGTTTTATAATTGAACTTATATGTACATTTGTAAGTATAGTATTAGTTCCATTAAAATTTTTATCTCCCATTTCTAAGCAGTCATATAAAAATGTAGTATTGCCAACCACCTCAGTTTTATTTATTCATGGTTATTTACATCATCAACTTGCATGGCTTTGGTTTATACATAAATTTAAAAAACAAACAGGAAATAAGTTCAAATTATTTTCCATAAATATTTCGTCTACGTTTGCTTCAATGGCTACTTCATCTAAATTAATTAAAAATAAAATAATAGACATCAAAAACCAAACAAACTTTTCTAAACTGGTTTTAATTGGTCATTCTATGGGAGGAATATTGGCTAGTTATTATTGTGAATATTTAGCTAAACCGAATGAGGTTGATATGATAATAGCTATTGGTTCTCCATTTAAAGGAACATATTTGGCTAATTTTGGTATAGGACAAAGTGCAGAAGAGATGCTACCAAATTCGAATTTTTTAAAAGAACTTATGAGTCGTATTAAACAATCTACAGTGTCTTACTTTTCAATTGCTAGTAAAATTGATAATTGTATTCCATTGCAATCTGCATTGTTATACGAAAATATGGAAGCAAATAATAATTTTATTTTAAAAGATCATGGACATCTTAGACTTTTAATTTCTCCTCAAGTAATTCAACAAGTATCTAACTGGGTATCTAGTTATTAGATTATTAGGAACATGCACCCCATAAGCTTCCGCATTTTGTCTCGCGCCATTCCCTGGCGCTCGCCCTGCGGGGGCCGCGCTGAGGCGCGACAAAAATGTCTATCCTGACATTTTTTGAAATTGACCAGATTATCTTTTTACAGTATTTCTAGTTTAACTGTCTGGTCAATTTACCATAAATGCTAAAGCTTATGGAGTGCATATTCCTTACAGTAGTTTTTTAGTATAATCAGCATTAAACTAAATCAGGAGTCAATAGCATTTTTGGGGATTGACTAAAATTTTGTTAGGTACATTAGGTATAAATGCATAAAGACATAAACAGAATTAAACTTTTACCAGAATTTGTGGTAAACCAAATAGCAGCTGGTGAAGTAGTAGAAAGGCCTGCTTCAATTTTAAAAGAATTACTAGAAAATAGTATAGATGCTAATAGCACTATAATTAGGGTTTATTTAGAAAATGGAGGAATAACTAGCATTAAAGTTGTAGATAATGGGGATGGTATTCACCCAGAAGATCTACCGCTAGTCTTCAAGCAGCATGCAACTAGTAAAATAACCACTGCTAATGATTTAGCAAATATAAGTTCTTTAGGATTTAGAGGAGAAGCCTTAGCCAGTATTCAATCGGTAGCTATTACGACAGTATTATCTAACCAAGAAGAACCTCGAGGTACTACCATAGAAGTTAGAAATCTTTTTTATAATACGCCAGCTCGACGTAAATTTTTACGTTCTAGTAAAACCGAATTTAATTATTCACAAGAATTATTAAAAAGAATTGCTTTAAGTAATTTTTCTGTAGGTTTTATTTTTTATCATAATAATAAATTAATTAAAAACTTGCCGGCTTGTATAGATAGTGTTGTTCAAAAAGAAAAAAGATTAACTAAGCTTTGCGGAAAAAAATTTGTAGATCATGCTACATATTTTAATGTTGCACAAAATGGTTTAGAGTTGTCTGGATGGATCTCTAATGCAGAATGTGTAGCTGGCAGTAGTATTCAATATTTTTATATTAATAATCGTATAGTAAAAGATAAATTGTTAAGTGGAGCTATAAGGCAAGTTACTCAAAAATTGTCTTTGCCAAATGTTTATTGTTTATATCTAAATTTAGATCCAAGCTTAGTTGATGTTAATGTTCATCCAACTAAACAAGAAGTAAGATTTAGAGATCCAAAAATAATTTATGCTTTTGTGTACGAAAATATTTTAGAAGTGTTAACTGGTAAATCTAATGCAAGCAATTTATTTAATTCTAACAGTTTTTCTTATGAGATATTACCAGAAACTTCCGAAGAATTTGTGCAAAATCAAAATATGAAATTATTTTCAGTTTTTAATAATCAATATGTAATTTTTGAACAGGAACAAAATTCTTATCGAGAATTAATTTTTCTTTACGTGCCGACCGCATTAAAATGGCTAGTTGAAAAAAAATTACAAGAAACTAATATGCTATCTAATTATCAATTAATAATTCCAGAGCGTATAAAAATCAATTGTAACGATAATTTAGATTCATATATTAAATTTCTAGAAAAATTTAAATTTATAGTAGATCAAATTCACGAAGATGTTTTGTTAATTAAAGCCATTCCGAATTGTTTAAGTTTATTAAAAATAGAAATTAATTATAAAGATTTTTTATTAGATTTTTTTCGGATTAAATCGGATTTGGTAGATAGTTTAAGTGATTTAGAATTTATAAATTTACTGGTATTCTATATTAAAATAGATCAATATGCTTCATATACAAAGCAAGATCTAGTGTTGTTGATTAAAGAATTAACTTCTCAAAAATATTGTTTTTCTGCGTGGAACGAGAAGCAAATTTCAAGTTTAGTAAAATGAAAACAGCGATTTTTTTAATGGGTCCTACTGCATGTGGTAAAACAGAATTAGCCATAGAATTAGCAAGTATTTTACCAGTAGAAATTATTAATGTTGATTCTGCACAAATTTATATTGGTATGGATATCGGTACCAATAAACCAACTAAAGATCAGTTAGCTGTAGTTAAGCATCATTTAATTGATATTTGTTTACCTCAAAATTATTATTCAGTGGCAGAGTTTTGTAAAAATGCTAATCAATTATTAGAACAAATACACTCTAAAGGATCGATTCCATTATTAGTTGGTGGAACAATGTTGTATTTTTATGCACTATGTTTTGGTTTATCAGAATTACCAGAAAAAAATATTGCTATACGTAATGATATTTCAGAGTTAGCTACACAATATGGGTGGCCAGAAATGCATGCTAGATTAAAAAAATTAGATCCTGGAGCGGCTAATAAAATTGAGATTAATGATAGCCAACGTATTCAAAGAGCATTAGAGGTTATTACTGTAACTGGTGGTAAAAAATTTTCTGATCATCTTATAAAACAAGATCGGTTTCTTAATGATTGGAATATTCATTATTTTGCTCTTTTATATCAAGATCGGGCTATTTTACATAAAAATATTGAGGAACGGTTTTATGCTATGGTAAAAGATGGATTTGTTGAAGAAGTAGAGCAATTATTACAGCAAAATATACCGCTTAATATGCCATCGATGCGATGTGTTGGTTATAGGCAAATTAGTGAATATTTAAATAATAAAAGTAAGATTTCTCAATTCGATGCTTATCAAAAAACTATTTTTGCCACTAGGCAATTAGCTAAAAGACAATATACTTGGTTGCGTAAATGGCAAAATATAGTGGACTTAAATTTACTATATTCCGAGAATTCCTTAGAACATAAAATAGGGTTGATTACACGCTTTATAAAGTGTTAGACTTCCATATTAATAATATAATAATGGTGGGGAAAAGTTATGTCTAAAGGCCAAATACAAGATCCATTTTTAAATGCACTACGTAAAGAAAGAGTACCAGTAGCAATTTATTTAGTAAATGGAATAAAATTACAAGGCAATATAGAGTCATTTGATCAATTTTCAGTATTATTAAAAAATACAGTAAGTCAAATGGTATATAAGCATGCTATTTCTACCATAGTTCCATCACGTAATGTACGCATAGCATCCGATGTAGCAAATGAGGAAGAATCTGAGTTGGAATCCGAAGTTATAGAGATGAACGGTTAGGGGTATTATTGCGATAGAACTCTATCTTTTAAGACCATGTGATTCTTTATCTGAGTATTCTAAAAGTGAGGATCTAATCTGTTCATATTTTGTTCTTTCTGTTTCTGAAAGGCTCGGGTCTGATAATTTTGTTTGTGCAGCTACTAATGGTGTTTGATCATATGCATTACGTACATTAATATCAGCCTTAAGAGACAATAACATTTTAACCAATGCAACATCACCTCTAGCAACAGCAATACATATTACAGCTACTTTAGTTTTCTTAGTTAAATCATGTAAAGCATCTGGATTTATAGTTATAGTACCATCTTTTTCTTTTTTTATAAGGTCTGGAAACATTTCTTTATAAGTTTTTCTTTTGATTACAGGATTATTAGAAATTTTATCTAATTCATCTATTAAATTAACAAATTTAAATGATAACGATGAAATGGTTTCAGTATTTTCGGAAACTGGTATTGGTACAAATTTTGCAGTACCAGCTGGTGAAGGTTCTGGCTCTATAGGTTTTGCTGGCTCTGGAATTTTATCAGAAAATTCTCCGCCTAGCCTTTCTAGTTTCCCCATAAGAGATGGAGATCCTGTAGGCGGTGAAGATCTTTTTAATGGATCTTCTGCAAGGGTTTTACCACTAGTAGAGCCGGTCAGTTTATCTTTTTCTGCCTTTTTTAAAAGTTCTATAATCTTTAGGTATTTTTCTGTTGATGTTGATAATTTTGCTTGAGCAGATTCTAATGGTGTTCGACCTTCACCATCTGGATTTTTATCGAATGGATTACGTACATTAATATCAGCCCCAAGAGATAATAGCATTTTAACCAATTCAACATCACCTTTAGTAACAGCAATACATAATACAGGTACACCAGTTTTTTTATGCAAAGCATTTGCATTCATATCTTTAAGATCTGGAAACATGGGTAGATATTTTTTCCCTGGTTCATATTTTGCGTCCAACTCTTTTAATAAGTCATTAAATTCAGATGAAGATGGGAGGGTGGTTTCAGTTAAATCTTCGAACTCTAGTTCATCTTTATCAGATTTTAACCCTCTTTCTTCTGGGTTTCCTTCTTCAGAGGAGATTTCTCCTAAAGATGAGCTTTCTTCTTCTGGCTCTATTGTTCTTTTTTTCACTTCCTCCGTCCATGCATGTTCTATTTGCTCCAATTTGCTATCAGATAATCTCTCATCTTGTTCTGAATCCCTTGAAACATAGCTACTTGTTGGGCTAAAAGAAGCGCTTGATGCATTATCTTCTGTAGATAACCCATTTTCATCAACTTTTTGTAAATCTTGCACTACCTTTGAAAACCGTTCTATAGTTTTTGGTATTTTTGTTTTAAGATCTTGAAATTCTTTTTCATTAGCTTGTAGTTGGCTCATAATATCTAATACATATTTTTCATACGTTATTTTAGTTATTGTTGGTGTGCCTGTTGGTGGATGCATTAAAGTTAATTGTTTACATAATTCTATTTTTGAATCCAACGACATTGTTGAAAGAAATGATTGATCTTTATGACATTTAATTATTGTAGCGATTACCTTAAGCTGTGGATCTTTTCCAGATAATGCCAACTGTAAATCTTTTTCTTGTTCCAAGGTTAAATATGGAGAGAAAGGTGGATTTTTTAGCCTATCATAAAATGATATAGGAACAAAAGATTGATCGGTATTTACCATCCAATCTATAGCACGTAGCTGAGCATATAATCTTGATCTTAAATTATCATGAAAAATTCCTACTTGACATCTTGGATCTCCAGGCACCCATTTTAATCTTGCTAATGTTTCGTTATGAACTTGCGGGTCTACTTCTCCTAATTTTGCTTTGTCAAGTAAAGTTTTTACATCTTTAACTTGCTTGCCTTCTTTAATTTTTCTATCAAAAGTAGATTTGGCGCCACTTCGTGTGGCCTCTGTACCACCTCTATTATAAGAGTCAGCATCTCTAGTATAAACACTTGATACCAATACATGGTCATCTTTTTGATCCAGATCATCGGAAAAAAAAATCACACCAATTAAACTTAATTGATTTTCTCCAACTTCTTTGGTTCTTGTACTATTTGTTCCAAACACAGCAGGTAAATATACATCAGTATTTCCTACTGTAACTCCTGTTTTTTTAGAAAATCCTTTTTTTTCTTTTTTTGAAAACTGAGATGGGGTCCATCTGCCATCTTTACGCAGTTGCGTAGTAGGTTTACCATCAATCATAGCCATTTTAGCTTTATCACTTCCAATTAACTTCCTTCTTAATGGGGTATGTGTTTTTCCTGTTACATCTTCTATAAAATTAGGATATCCATAAGTATATCTAGCATCAGAATCAGCTTTTATACTTTTAAATAAAAAATTTCTATGTTTTTTATATACATCTGCATACAATTTATTTTCATCAATTGAAGGTGGTGGTGTAGTGGTTCTTGGAGAAGCAACTTGTGATGCCTGAACTACAGGAGATGGTGGTTTTTTTGGTACATCTTTTACAGGAGAAGGTGGTGTAGTGGTTCTTGGAGAAGCAACCATTGGCTGCTTATCTACTGAAGAAGATGGATTATTTAATATCCGCAAAAATGGTTTAAGTATTGTTTGTGGTAACTGTTGTTTCAATTCTTCAAATTCTTCTGAATTAGCAGTTTTTATTTGATTCATAATATCTAACACAAGTTTTTCATAAGTTGTTGTAGTTATTAGTTCTTTTATTGAAAACAATTGTTTACATAACTTTATTTTTGAATCTAATTCCATTTGTGTAAGTGGAGATGGTTGAGTTTTAAAGAGTTTAATTATTGTAGCAATTTTTTTAAATGTTTCATTACCGCTTGTTAATGCTGCTTCTAAATCTTCTGCTTGTTTGGATAACCAATATGGCCTAAAAGGTGGGGTACCTGTTCGATCATAATAGGATATACCAACAAAAGATTGACCAGTATGTAACATTAAATCCATAGCATGCAATTGAGCAAATAAACTTGATCCTAAGTCATTAGGGTCAGAAAAAATTCCTATTTGACACTTTGAACCCTGGATCCATTTTAACCTTGCTAACACTTCATTATGTTCTGTTTTAGTACTTTCTCTACTACTATATTGCAGTACTTGGAATAAAGATCCTACAGTAGGTTGCATTGTTCCTGAAGCGAGTTCTTTTTTCGCAGCACCTAAGGCTGCGCTCCTTGTACTAGCAGTAAGTGGCCTTCCATAAGAAGATACATTCTGAGTAAATACTTCTGATACTAATATATGCTCTCTTTCCAGATCAAGATTTTCAGAAAAAAAAATTATACCCGTCGAAACTGAGTCTTTTTGTGAGTAAACGCCTGGATGAAGAGTACCTGTTTGTCCGGCTGTGGTTGGTGTTTTTTTTGTAAAACCATCCTTTTCTTTTTCAGTATATTGAGGGTTATCCCATGTGCCATCAGGTTTACGTGTTTGTAATACTGGTTCTTTTTCTTGGTAAGAATGTGTTTTGAAACGATCTTTTGCTGTTATAGGTCGTCGTAATGGATTACGAGTATCTCCAAGTAAATCTTCTAGGAAATCAGCGTAGTTATAATTAAATGTTGTTTCTGCTTCTGATTTAACAGTTTTTAATAGAAAATCATTGTATCTTCTGTACGCATCAGCATAAAACTGTTCTTCTTCGGTTGGCATAGATGCTTTTTCCCGTCGTTATTTTTATTAATCTTATTAGATAGAGTATGTTTAGTGTACATGCCCGCCAACAATAGTTAGCTACACAGATACATATTTAAAGTATAGTAAAAAGGTATCTTATATGTTGTAAAAATCATGAAATTTGCGTGATAATGCTACCAAAAATTAATAACAAGTAGTGGTCTAACGGCATCCATTCCATAAGAACTAATTAAACAATATTAACTAACTGTGTATCTGTATGCATTTGTTATGGTAGTTTTGGCTTAATAATTATGACATAATAAAAAAAACATAGAATTAGAGGTATGGATCAGTTAAAAATGGCGTGGAACGAACCTGGTAATAATAAGCCTAGTAATGAAAATAACGGCGGATCTAACGATGACTTTAATAACAAAAAACCTTTTGGTGGTAGAGATAATAAAAACCAAAATGGACCACCAGATTTAGAAGAAATTTTCAATAATTTGCGCAAACAAATATTGTCGTTTTTTGGTTTTAAGACATCTAACAATAGAAATAATAAAAACCAATCCAGTTACTTTAGCAATAAAAGTAATTTTTTAATTACTATATTATTAGCTAGTATTTTTATCATAATATACTTATTAATGGGTTTTTATATTGTAAACCCAGCGGAACAAGCAGTTGTAATTAGATTTGGTAAGTTTAATCGTATAGTTGGATCTGGGCCACATTGGATTCCAAGATTTATTGAAACTAAGACTATTGTTAATAGCGAGCAAATAGGATACAGCAGACATGGCGGCTCAATGTTAACAAAAGATGAAAATATAGTTTATGTTGAAATAGAAGTACAATTTAGAATTTTAGATGTAGATAATTTTTTGTTTAAAGTATCAGAGCCGATCAAAACTTTAAAGCAAGCAGTAGAAAGTGCCTTGCGTCAGGTAATAGGGCATGCAAATCTAGATTTTATAATGACAGAAGGCAGAACCCAAATTTCTGAAGATATTAAGCAGCAAGTAACTTCTATTTTGGACCAATATAAAGCAGGGATCCAAGTAACAACAGTAGCTTTTAAAGAAGCCAAAGCCCCTGATGCAGTTAAGAGTGCTTTTGATGATGTTATTAAAGCTAGAGAAGAACAAGAAAGATTAAAACACGAAGCAGAAGCATTTGCTAATAAGATTGTACCAGAGGCAGAAGGTGATGCAGAGCGTATGTTAGTTGAAGCAGAAGCGTACCGACAAGAGATAATTGCTAAGGCTATTGGTGATACTTTGCGATTTAATTCAATTTTATTTGAATACAATAAAGCGCCAGAAATCACTAAAAAAAGGTTATATATAGATGCCTTAGAAGAAGTGTTATCTAACTCTAGTAAAATAGTTATAGACGTTAAACAATCTAACAATTTAATTTATTTACCACTAGATAAATTAATAGGTAATCAAATAGATCTTAAACAAGATGATAACAATAAAATTTCCACTTCCAACGAAGTTAAGGAGGAAGTAAATGTTAATTAATAAACAGCAAAGAAGTATACTATTATTAGGTTTAATTATTGGATGTTTATTATTAACAAACTTATATACTGTATACGAAACGGATAGAGCAATAGTATTACGTTTAGGTAAATTGTTATATGGCAACGATAATAAACCATTGATTATTGGACCTGGCTTACATGTTAAATGGCCTTTTATAGACGATGTACGTAGCTTTGATACTAGATTAAATATGTTGGATATTAAATCTTCTAGAATAGTTACTAATGAAAAAAAAGACGTATTAGTAGATTTTTATGTTGAGTGGAAAATTGAAAATTTAGAATTATTTTATACTCGTACCGAAGGAAATAAATCAAAAGCAGAAATTTTGCTTAGTCAGAAAAGTATCGATGGATTACGTGCAGAATTTGGTAAAAATAGTATAAAAGATGTAGTTTCTGGTACCAGATTAGAACTGATGGAAAAATTAAGAAAAATTACTGACGAAAGTGCTGCAACTTTAGGGATTTCGGTTATAGATGTAAGAATTAAGAGAATTGATTTACCAGAAGAAGTAAGTGGTGCAGTATACGATCGGATGAGATCAGAACGAATTAGGGTAGCTAGTGAATTAAAAGCTAAAGGTGAAGCAGAAGCTATAGTTATTCGTGCTATGGCAGATCAAAAAAAGAGAATTCTATTAGCAGAAGCTGAACAAAAAGCTAAAAATACTCGAGGTAATGGCGATGCAGAGGCTAGTAAAATTTATGCTAAAGCCTATGAACAAGCACCACAATTTTTTGAGTTTTATAGAAGCTTAGGAGCCTATAAAAAGGTATTTAGCAATAAAAATGATATTTTAGTATTAAAACCAGATGGTGACTTTTTTAAATATTTTAATAGCATTAATAATAAGCAATAATGAACAAAGATCCATTTGCAAAAAGAGAAGCAGAAAAATATTCTAACCCTATTCCAAGTAGAGAATTTATATTAAGTATTTTTAATACAATTGGGATCCCTATACATTTTAATCAATTAAAAAAAGAATTAATGTTAAATGGGGAACAAAAAGAATTTGCATTACGTAAAAGATTGCGCGCGATGGTGCGTGATGGTCAATTAGATTACGTTCATAAAAATTATTGTCTAAAAAATTTTAAAATACAAGGTACCGATTGGTCTGCTGCTGGTGTTAAACCTCAAATCAAAAAAACTGCAGGAAAATTATTTCAAATAAATGGTTTTAATTATGTAGCTCCATTTTTTAGTAAAGAATTACAGCAAGATATTTTAATCCCATCTGGTAATGAGGGTAATGCAGAAGTAGGGGATGGAGTAATTGTGGAAGTTACTATGCCGCTTTTTAAGTGGGCAGATCCAGTTGGTAAAATCTTAAAAATTTTAGGTAAGGCTAATGAACGTAATGTATTTATAAATATGGCTTTAGCAAGTTTAGATATTCCAGCAGCATGGCCAACAGACGTAAAAAAACAGATAGCAGAAATTGATCAAAATATTATGCCTAATGTTATAGAATCTAGGGTTGATATGCGACATCTTTCATTTGTTACCATAGATGGTGAAGATGCTAAAGATTTTGATGATGCAGTTTTTTGTGAGAGCAGTAAATATGGCGGTTGGATTTTATATGTAGCAATTGCTGATGTTAGCTATTATATCAAATCAGATAGTAGTTTAGATAATCAAGCATTATTGCGTGGGAATTCATTGTACTTTCCAGGTAAAGTAATCCCAATGTTACCAGAATTATTATCTAACGATTTATGTTCTTTAAAGGCTAATGTTGATAGATTATGTATGGTATGTGAAATGCACATTAGCAAAAATGGTAAATTAAGCCGTTATAATTTTTATGAATCAGTAATATGTTCTAAAGCACGTTTAACTTATAATCAAGTTGCTGATTTGTTACAAAACGATAAAAATACTAGAGCTTTGGAACAATCAATATTAATGAATTTATTAGAATTGCAAAAATTATTTGTAATTTTGCAAGAACAGAGGCAAGAACGAGGTGCTATTGAATTTGAAACAACCGAAAATAAAATGATTTTCAATAAGAAAGGGGAAGTAATTGAGATTAAACCAATAAAACGTAATATTGCTCATAAAATTATAGAAGAATGTATGTTGTGTGCTAATGTTGCAACGGCTAAGTTTTTAGAAAAAAATAAATTATTGAGTATTTATCGAGTTCATGAGGGACCAACTTCTACTAAATTAATAGATTTAAAGGCATTTTTGAAAAGCGTTGGCTTATCATTAGAAGACAATGGCATTCCAACCGCTAAAGATTATTCTACTTTGCTACAAGGAATTAGCCATCGTAAAGATGCTGATGTAATTCAAATGATTTTATTACGTTCTATGTGTCAAGCAATGTATTCTTCCGATAATATAGGGCATTTTGGATTGGCATACCCAGCATATACGCATTTCACTTCTCCAATTCGTCGTTATTCAGATCTATTAGTACATAGACATATTAAAGCGGTTTTACATAATACAGTAGATCAATTGTCATTATCGTCAGAAAAAATAAAAAAAATTGCGGAACATTGTTCTATAACAGAACGGCGTGCGGATGATGCTACTAGAGAAGTAATTAAAGCATGCAAATGTCAATATCTTAGTAAATTTATTGGATCTAAATTTCGTGGCATAATTTCTGGGGTAACTAAATTTGGTTTGTTTGTAGAAATTAAAGATATTTATATAGATGGGTTGGTACATATTAATTCTTTAGGTTCAGATTATTTTATCCATGATCCAGTTAGTCATAGATTAATTGGGGAAAAAAGTGGTGTAATTTATTCTTTAGGTATGGAATTACAAATTATAGTCAGTAAAGTTGATTTAGACAGAAGACGGGTAGATTTTGTATTAGATGTTGATCATAAAAAACTATCAAACAAAAATTCTAAGACTAAGAAAACTAGATCTAAGAAGGCTATAAAAAAGAAAAAAACTAAAAAAAATGAAAGAAAATAAAAAAAAAGAAAAAAATAAAGAGTTTATTTATGGGATCAACAGCATACAAGTATTACTTAATATAGATCCTAGTAGAGTAATAGAAATTTTTTGCGAAAAAAAAGATCATTCTGTAATAAACCCGAAAATAAAAACCATATGTGATATAGCTGCTAAATCACAAATTTCTATACAATATGTTCGTGGTAATGTATTGGATAAATGGTTTGATGAAGAAGTTAACCATCAAGGGATTGTGGCCCATATAAAGCCAAAAAATTTTTTAACAGAAGAGGATTTAATAGATCTAATAAATCAAATTGACAATTCATTAAGGCCGGTTTTTTTGGTTTTGGATAATATTCAAGATCCTAGAAATTTAGGGGCATGTATTAGGAGTGCTGCTAGTTTTAAGGTTAGTGCAGTCATTATCTCTAGGAATGCTACTTGTGGGATAACTTCTACAGTAAAAAAGGTAGCTAGCGGTGGGGTTGAAGTTGTACCAATTGCCATAGTTGGTAATTTAGTAACATGTTTAAAAATGTTACAAAAACAAGGAGTATGGATAGTAACTTTAGATGCTGAAAATGCTAGCAATTTATCTTCTATTGATTTAACTATTCCAATTGCTTTGGTCTTAGGCTCGGAGCATCTAGGTGTGCGGGAACTTATAAAAAAAAATAGTGATTTTTTAGCAAAGATCCCAATGGCAGATAATAGTGTAGACAGCTTAAATTTGGGAGTTGCAGCTGGGATCTGTTTATATGAAGTAGCTAGACAGAGAGGGTTTTAAGATCCTGAATTGCTTTGGAACATGCACCCTATAAGCTCTTGCATTTTGAAATTGACCAGATTATTTTTTTACGGTATTTCTAGTGTAACTGTCTGGTCAATTTACCATAAATGCTGGAGCTTATAGGGTGCACATTCCTTCGCTAATTTCGTTAGCTAGCAATGACAACATAATAATTAAAATAGCACTACGAGAATAGTTATCGTTTTTTGAGATGGCTGTGTTTTTTGGGGTGCCCTTTTTTTTCTTTAAGTAGTTTGGCAGCATAACTTTTATGTAGATCAAATAGTCCATTAAAAGCAGGTTTGAATATGGGAGCTATTGTTTTTCCTACAACATTAACTATACCTACAAATTTCATTATTTTACTACTTTTATTAATTAAGGTTGATAAATTTTCAGATAGACTAGTTAAAATATGTTTAAATGGTAATGGCTTAGTAATATGATCTTGTTTTAATCTTAAGCCAGCATTTAGTAAATGTTGGACTGTTTCTTTAGTGGTTTTTGTTGAACTGAATAGTTGTTTTATTCCACTCATTAATTGATCTATAATTGGTTTATTAGCTTCTGGATCACTAGATAATCGTTTATATGCCATTTGAAAACCTAGCTGCATTAACACGTGTGTTTGTTCAAGAAAATCATTTATTTCTTTGAATAATTTAATTGTTGGGGAATTTTCATTATTGGTATTAATTAGTGTGTTTACAAGTTTAGTTGGATTAGCTTTTAATGCTTTAATAAAGCGTGCAGCTTGAGTTTGTAATAATTTAATAAGTTCTTGTTGTTCTGAGGTGAATCCAAGTATTTCAGCATTTTCTATAAGAATTTTGCGAATATTAATAATTTTTTTTAATGTATCTTCTAAATGTTTAGGTACTTCTCTAGTTAGAAATGGCATAACTCCTCCCCATGGTACTTTATTTTTTAATTATTAAGGTTAATACAGTTAAGGGATTTGTGGGGTAGAAATTGGTTAAATAATTTAAAAATTTTATGTGTATTTCGTGCATATCCCTATGATTAGCTACACTTGAAAAAAACTATTTTTTAGTTACACTTCCTATTATTTTGCGCATGTTCCTTAATAAAACCGATAACAAAAAATAGGATATACAATACTATGACAATAATGCAAGATTTGATTGATTTTTACAACAAAATATTTTTTCGTTCATGGGAAATTGAAAAACATTTCTTAGAGTTAAAAGATAAGTTAAGTAATTATGATTTAACAGAAAGTAACGATTTAATTAGTGATTTATTTAACAATTCTGATGAAGAAATAAAAAAATGGGTAAGCTCTTTTACAGCGTGTACAGAAGGTTGGCATTTAAAAGTTATCTTATTACTAGATCAACTAGGGTATACTTTAAGTGATAAAGATATAAAAGCTATTGAGAACCCACATGCATCTGGTTCATATAAAATATATAACGTATCAGAATCAAGTAATCCTAAAGAAATCCATAGAAATATTAAAATATTATTACTTTACTATAAAAGATATAAAAAAACCGGAAAATATTGTATGTTACATAGGGGTGACGCAAGTGGTTGTGTAGATATATATTTAGAAGATGAATTTGATGGTGTTTTGAATGGACTAACCATCGCAATAAGAAACAATCCTATTGTTTTATCGGAAGAAGAGACATTAAGCTTACCCTTAACATCTATAAATTACGCTGTTAAATTTTATAAGGAATGTTATTTAAGAACTAGGGATGATGTTCTTAAAACATTACTACTACAACTTCCAAATGGTGGTGGTTGGTTCCCTAAACCAGTACGAGAAATATTTCAATTGTTAATTCCTTTATATGGGATTAATTCACCTTCATCATTTGAAGGCATCCATAAATATGTAACAAAAGATGGATTAAGGAACTTTTTAGGGGTGTTTGCAGATAATTTGTTGCAGAATAATACACGCAATCTAAGTGTTTTTAGAGATAAAGTAATTAATAATCAACCACTACCTTTAATAATATGGATAAAGAAGCATGCGGTTGGAGTTTTAATTTATCAATCATATATTGTATATTTAAATACTGGGAATAGGTCCGAAGGTTTAGCTTCAGGTGCAACGTATTATCTTGCAACTAATATGCGGGATTTTTTAGAAAAAGAATTACCACGATTTTGTGGAATATTTAACGAAGTAAAACAAGTTGAGGATTTATTCTCTAACTTAGTTACTTCAGGTAACATAAAGAAAGTTTATTTTCAACTAATGCCAGAACAAATTTCTGGTGATTGTTCGGTACGAGCAATCAACTATCTAATTCCTGTAGCAATCACTTTAGAACTATACAACAAACAATCATTATTATTAAGAAAAGCACTAGAAATAAAGTTTTTTATTAAGAATGTTATTAGTAGAGGAAGCTATTTACCTACTAGATATGAATGGGTAGACGACTTGATTAAGGCTGGTGATTATATTAAATCTAAGAAAGACAAACCAGTTGAGAGTATGGATGAAAATGAACGTACAAATTTATCTATAGCGATACTACATATAGAAGCTCTTAGTAGTTTATTAAAAGATAGTTGTTATTGTAACAGCACATGTTATGCTCTTAATAAGTTTTCTAAGATTGCTTGGTTAGCATGGGAAAAAATGTACGAAAATACTACTAAAATGTTCTTGGAAGATAAGAAAGCACATTTAGAGTTAAGAGAAGAGCAAATACTTTTAGAAAACCTAAAGAAAAAATCTTTGAAAAAATTAATCTCAGATACGGTAACACAAAAAAAATTTTCACCATACTGGCAAAGTAAGGGTACAGTTACAACATGGCCAGGGGTAGGGCTACATATCAATTTGATTGATAAGAGACAGATGAGGCCATTATTATTACAATAACTAGGAAATATGCACAAAATAAGGAACGTGAACGAAATAAGCTCCGGCATTTACAAACTGCGGTCCGTAACTCGCATGCCTTCGGCATGCTCAGACAGTACGGTCCTCGTTTTGCAAATGCCGGAGCTTATTTCGTTCACGTTCCTAACTTTAATTGATACTACGGTATGATTCAAATTCCTAAGCATTTAAATACATTCTTAGTTTTTTTTCTCCATTTTTAAGTGTTACTTCTTCTTTAAGACGATCTTTAGGATCTTTAGGGTATTGTGTTTCAACAGAATAAAATTCATTTTTCTGGCACATAGATGTAAAATGTTGGCAATTATTTCTAGTTGGATGATATGTCCAGTTGTACCCAACGTAACTTTTAGCTAGTATTGCAGTTTTATAGGATTGCATTCCATATCCATCATATACATCTTCAGTTAAATTATTTTCGTATATACCGCCACTAAAAGGCGGTAGATTATCGGCTATTTCTATTATTACATTAGGATCAAGATCTGTAAGAGATACTGTAAGAGATATATTAGAGATTACAGCATCTATTTGTTGTTCGTCTCCTAACGCCTCTACGATTTGATCTCTTCCAATGTATATACTTTCATGATGATATTTTTTTAAGCATGGAATTTTTCCTGCTAGAAAGGGAGAACGACATATTGATCCAACAAAGATAAATCTGCGTCCTTCTCGTTCTTCTATTTGTTGTCTTATTGGTGAATTACAACGTTTAGATGTAGAGGAGGTATTTTTAAGGTTAAACATCTAGTTCCCCTTATCTTATAGTTTATATAATATTAGCATATTATATAGTAATCGCACGTCAGTTTTCGGTACTCTAAAAAACAAGGAGTGTTGTTTGAGCCTCCTTGGCTATCTGTTGCTCTTTCCATTGCGAAAGGCGAGTCACTTGTTTTTTAGAGTACCGAAAACTGACGTGCGATTACTATATAAAAAAGGAATGTTTTTTCAATTTCATCTAAAATTAGCAAAAAAATGGAAGATATAATATGAATTTATTATTAATTGGCTGCGGTAATATTGGTAGTGTGTTACTTAAGGTATGGGTAGCTAAGAAATTATTTAAAAACATTATAGTTATTCAACCAAGTTTATCGCATGCTAATGATTTTAAAGAATACTCATCGGTACAATTCGTACAACATGCAAATTATATTCCAGCAAATTTTAAACCTACAATGGTTGTCTTTGCAATAAAACCACAAATGTTTCATGAAGTTATGCCTAAGGTAGTAGATTATATCGATAAAGCAACAATCGTGTCTTTAATGGCTGGAATTAAGGTAGAGACTATTATTTCTTATGTGAACCATAATTCTAAAATCGTACGTATTATGCCTAATGTGGCGATAAAAACAGGAAAAAGTGTTAATTTGGCTTTTGCAAACGACAAAGTACTCGAGCATGATCTAGATTATATAAATAAAATTTTTATTTCATCAGGAAAAATATTTTGGTTACAACAAGAAAAACTTATTGATACCTTATCTCCTATTTCTGGTTCTGGTCCAGCATATTTTTTCTTGTTAGCTGAAACTTTAGTGCAGGCTTCTATGCGATTAGATATAGATGAAGAAATAGCCAGAGAATTAGTCCAACAGATCTTATTAGGTAGCGCAAGTCTTGTCTCGGAAACTAGACATTTTACTAATTTAATAAATAGCGTAACCAGTAAGGGAGGAATAACAGAGGCAGCTTTAAAGGTTATGATCCCAGCTTTTCAATCAGTAATGGAGGAAGCGTTAAAAGAAGCATTAAAAAGATTAGAGGAGCTATCAAATGAAAATCGTAGTTAAAGTTGGGACTCAAAGTATTTTATCTAGTGATGGGAGACCTTTGGAATCAGTTCTTACTGATCTTGTAAAACAGATTGTAAAGATACTACAAAATGGTCATAAGATAGTTTTGGTTAGTTCTGGGGCAGTTGGTTTTGGGCGTAGTGTGGTACGTCAAATGCTAAAAAGAGAATATGGAAAATCTATTGGTGAAAAACAAGTTTTAGCATCTTTAGGACAACATGAGCTTATGCATGTTTATGCACAGATCTTTAACCAACATAATATGCTAGTTTCTCAGCTATTATTAACCAAACAAGATTTTCATACTAGACAACATTATTTAAATATTACTAGATTATTATTTGAAATATTAAGTAACGATAATATCATTCCCATAGTTAATGAAAATGATAGTGTTGCTATTAAAGAACTAATGTTTACAGATAATGATGAATTAGCTGGTCTTATTGCTGCACAAATTAATGCAGATAAGCTTATTATTTTAAGTAATGTAGAAGGAGTATATACTGGTCATCCGAGTGATCAAGATTCTAAATTGATACCAATAATTGATCCTAAAAATGATTGGCCGCAAGTCTCTAGTAGTAAAAGCACGCATGGTAGAGGAGGGATGGTTAGTAAGATTAGTACAGCACGTAAAATGTCAGGTTTGGGTATTACTACGCATATTGCTAGCATTAATCAGTATGATGTGCTAACAAAATTAATTGGTGGAGATATGTTGGGTACAATAATTTTACCATCTAAAAAGAAATCTACCATTAAAAGATGGATAGCATACAATACTTGGCAGGCAACAGGCTCTATTACTATCAACGATTGTTTATATAAGATTTTAAAAGAAAATAAACATGTTGTTAGTATTTTGCCTGTTGGTATCACACTATATGCTGGTGATTTTAAGCGAGGAGATCCTGTTGATATTATTGCGCCTGATCATAAAAAAATTGGGATTGGGCTTGCTAGGTACGATTCCAATAAATTAAGAGAATTATGTGGTCAAAAAAACAACTCTGCTTTTATTCATTATGATCACTTACATATTTTTTAAGGAATGTGGTGTTTTTACTTAGGAATGTGCACTCCATAAGCTGTAACATTTATGGTAAATTGACCAGGTAGTTAAATTAGAAATAGCGTGAAAAGTGAACCTGGTCAATTTCAAAATGTGAAAGCTTACGGGGTGCACGTTCCTAATGGGTATAGTATGAATATAATTGATAAAATACGAAAAACAAAAAAAGTTAGTTATAGTCTTCCGCTATTGAGCGAAAAGAAACGTAACGAAGTACTGCAATCTATTGCAGATCAATTACGTATTTCTTGTGCTGCTATTCTTAATGCTAATGGTAAAGATTTAGTTAGCATGTCTAAAAGCAATCCGATGTATGATAGGCTACTTTTAACAGAGGCCAGAGTTAATGCTATGGCTAATGATATAGAATCTGTGATTACCATAAATTCACCAATTGGCAATCAGTTAGCACAAAAAATTATGACAAATGGTTTGCGTATTGAAAAAATTGTCGTGCCTCTAGGGGTTATAGCTGTTATCTATGAAGCTAGGCCTAATGTAACTATAGATGTGTTTACTCTTTGTTTTAAAACCGGTAATGCTTGTGTTTTAAAAGGAGGTAAAGAAGCATTTCATAGCAATCAAATTTTAACTGAAATTATCCAACAGGCATTGTTGGAGCATAAAATAGATCCAAATATTGTGATTCTATTACCTCCTAATAGAGAAGATTTGCTTATATTATTGCATTCAACAGGTTTAATTGATGTGTGCATTCCTAGAGGTGGTCAATCATTAATTAATTTTGTAAGAGAAAATGCTAGGATCCCTGTAATAGAAACAGGAGCAGGTATAGTCCATACATATTTTGATTTAAGCGGGGATCTTACTAAAGGACGTTTGATTATCCATAATGCTAAAACTAGAAGAGTTAGTGTTTGTAATGCCTTGGATTGCTTAATAATCCATCAAGGACGCCTTAATGAATTATTTCAACTTGTTGAATTGTTGATTAAGCATGAAGTTGAGTTATTCGCTGATCAAGATAGTTATTCTGCACTAGCTTCATTATATCCTAAGAGTTTACTGCATAAAGCACATTTAAAGGATTTTGGGCAAGAATTTTTATCATATAAATTAGCTATCAAAACAGTATCTTCTGTTGAAGAGGCAGTGGATCACATTATGACTCATACTTCTGGACATAGTGAGGCTATAATTAGCGAGGATCAAGGATCTATTTCTTATTTTTTAGCAAGAATAGATGCTGCTGCTCTTTATGTAAATGCTTCGACTGCTTTTACCGATGGTGGACAATTTGGAATGGGAGCAGAAATAGGAATTAGCACTCAAAAATTACATGCTCGTGGACCAATGGGGCTAGATGCTCTAACTAGTTATAAGTGGGTTATATATGGTAACGGAAATATTAGAGCTTTATAAATACGAACTAACATTTGTACGGCTGGTACAAGTCAAGCTATATATACTAAACGCACATGAGTTTTGGTACTCTAAAAAATAATTGACTCGCGCCATCCTGGCGCTTGCCCTTCGGGCACACTGCGTGCGTCAAAATGTCTATCCTGACATTTTGTGCGCTGAACTCGCCTTATGCAAGGCAGCGCTAACAGCAGCAGCATGGGGCTCAAACACCGCTCATTATTTTTTTAAAGTACCGAAAACTCATTAGTCGATAGTATATCAAGTTTCTTCTAATATTTTTTTAGGTATTTTGGGAGGTAAATAATTCGTCGATGTAACTATCTTTTTCTCAGTTTTTCCCTCTAATTCAACTTTTGCCTTTTTAGCAATGCTACCACCAGTTTTACTAGCAACAGAATTTTCTTTAAGACCTTTAGCTTCCATAGTTTCGGCAATTTGTCGAGTGGATAATTCAGCTAAAGCTGTAAAAATTAATTCAGCTTCGCTCATATGATCTCGTAAATTTTGGGTTTTTAAACCCTTTAAATCTTTATGTTCCTTTACGCTAACTTCGGCCATTCTTGGTGGATTATATTAGTAAGTATTGCATACTCGTCACCTTCTTTTACATCATGATCTTTCCAATAATCTGTCAATTTATTACGAGTTTCTTGCCCCATCATCCTTTGTTCGATCCACTTGTTACTACGACCTTGTTTTTGCCAAGTTTCTCTAGCGCGGTTAAGGGATATTGCCGGATCTGTCATTTCTTGCATACGTTCATAACCAACTTTAGCGAGCCAAAGCTTAATTGGTTCTGCTTTTGGGCTAGGGATGGATTGGATTAGCCGCAAAAGGATCTTAGTATTAGCCACATCAGTAAGATATTTTTTACCATCTGTTGCCTCTAATTTCAGTTGGTGACAATTTGTCACCGACTGATTACCTTCATTTTTTAATCGTTCTTTAAGCTTGTTCCAATATTTTCTAGATGCTTGATAATTAGGTTGTTGTGTTAGAGCCTGAACTATATCTATAACAGAAAAAAACCAGATTCCTTTTTCTTCATCGTATATACGTCTTATTTTGTAATCTTCAAAAACTGTTAGTTCGGTATCCATAAACTTCTCAAATGTCTAGTCGTTAATTTAAAACAGTAACATAAAGCTACTAATGTTAACAAAAGATCTTGCTGGATCTAAATATACTGAGCGCACATGAATTTTAGGTACTCTAAAAAACAAGTCGTGAAACTCGCCTTTCGCAAAACAAAGAGCAACTAGAGGTCAAAGAGGCTCAAACAACACTCCTTGTTTTTTAGAGTACCTAAAATTCATGTGCGCTCAGTATAGCAAATTTGTTAGTTTATTTATAAACAATTAGCGCCTTACGAAGCATTTCCCAATCAAAATAATTCCCAGGATCGGTTTTACGGTTTGGGGCAATATGAGAATGACCGACAATATTATCTAATGTTATTTTGTTATATATTTTACGAATAGCATTAATTAAAGGAATTAATTTTTGATATTGTTCGGTTGTATATGGGAGATCATCAGAGCCTTCTAATTCTATACCAATAGAAAAATCGTTACAGTTTATTCTTTCTTTAAAACTAGACTCACCTGCATGCCAAGCGCGATATTTAAAAGGTACATATTGAATTAATTCACCAGTTCTTCTTATTAAGCAATGACACGATACTTGTAGTTTATAGATCCCTTGAAAATAAGGGTGTTTATTGGGATCTAAATTATTAGTGAACAAATCGGTTATATATTGTCCAGATTCCAAAAGAAACTCACTAGGAGGTAAACTTATTCCATGGATTACTAGTAAGTCTACCTCGGTATTTTCTGGACGTAGATCATAATTAGGAGAATGAATATACTTTGCATCACTAACTATGCTTTGTTCCGGATCTATGTTAAGCATTTTTATAACTGCTCACCAAGGTATCTGTTACTGTACTGCGGTACGTAATTCACGTTCTTTGAACGATCAAAATCAGATAAAATTCGCTTAAACAGTACGTTCTTCGTACAGCAACATGTACCTGTACCTAGGCGAGCAGTTACGCATTTTTTAATATTTTTTAGGCTAGAAAGGGATATCATCACTTTCTACTATGCTTTCTGTATGTTTAACATTAGAGGTAGCACTAAAATCGTTGCTATTTTCCGCAAAATTATTATTTTTTGGTTTAAAATCTTTTGGATCTTTAGAGTCTAACATTTGCATGGTATTTGCTATAATTTCAGTGGAATAACGATCGTTACCAGTTTGATCTTGCCATTTTTTAGTGCGAATAGAGCCTTCGATATAGACTTTTGAACCCTTTTTTAAATATTCACCAACTATTTGTGCAAGTTTGTCGAATAATGATACTTTATGCCATTCTGTCCGTTCTTGGACTTCACCAGTTTGTTTATCTTTCCAGGATTCATTGGTTGCAATATTGATATGAGCTACTGCACTGCCATTAGGCATGTAACGTATTTCTGGATCTGCTCCTAAATTACCAATTAAGATAACTTTATTAATACCTCTAGACATAATTAATCCCTCTTTTTTGTGTATTAAATATAAAAATAAGTGTACTGTTTCTACATGAGTTTTGGTACTCTAAAAAATAATTGACTAGCGGCCATCCTGGCCGCTTGCCCTTCGGGCGCACTGTGTGCGCCAAAAATGTCTATCCTGACATTTTTGGCGCTGAACTCGCCCTGCGCTCGGCAGCGCTAACAGCAGCAGCATGGGGCTCAAACACCGCTCATTATTTTTTTAGAGCACCGAAAACTCATTAGTTGAGTATACATAAGTATATAAAAATTAATAAACTATATAAAATTACAAAAAACTACAATAACATAATTTAGCTTAATTTTGCTATTTATTTGCGATCCATACTCATTATTCAGTAATAAGGATGACATGAAATTTATATCAATTAAGGGTGCGAGAACCCATAATTTAAAAAATATTGATCTTACTATTCCTAGGGATCAATTAGTAGTAATCACTGGATTATCAGGTTCAGGTAAATCTTCGTTGGCGTTTGATACTTTATATGCCGAAGGACAACGTAGGTATGTAGAATCTTTGTCTACCTATGCTCGGCAGTTTTTATCTGTTATGGAAAAACCAGATGTAGACAGTATCGAAGGATTATCCCCAGCTATTTCTATTGAGCAAAAATCTACTTCGCATAATCCACGTTCAACTGTAGGTACTATTACGGAAATTTATGATTATTTAAGGTTATTGTTTTCTAAGGTTGGTGAACCAAGGTGCCCTAAGCATAACGAAGTATTAGCTGCACAAACTATTAGCCAAATGGTAGATCAATTATTTGAATTACCCCTTAATACTAAATTAATGTTACTCGCACCAATAGTGCAAGCAAAAAAAGGAGAATATCTTAAGCAGCTAGATCTTTTACGCGAGCAAGGCTTTGTAAGAGCAAGGATAGATGGGGTAGTTTTTGATTTGGATGAAACTTTACCAAAATTAGATTTTCATAAAAAGCATACCATAGAAGTAGTAATTGATCGATTAATGATTAAAGAAACATATAAAGTTAGATTGGCAGATTCTTTAGGCATAGCTTTAAATTTAACTAATGGCTTAGCAGTTGCAATTATTTTTAATGAAAAAGATCAAATATTGAGGGAAATTGAATTTTCTAGCAAATTTGCTTGTAAAAAATGTGGATATAGTATTACCGAATTAGAACCAAGACAATTTTCTTTTAACAGTCCACAAGGAGCATGTCCATTATGCGATGGATTAGGTGTAAAGCAATATATCGATCCAGATCAATTAATAGTTGATGAACATTTATCATTATCTGCTGGATGTATTCGTGGGTGGGATCGTAACCACCAGTATCATTTTAGTATTTTAGAAAAACTTGCTAAAATGTATAAATTTGATTTAAATACGCCTTATAAAAATTTAACTAAAAAAATTAAAAATATATTATTAAATGGCGATCTAGATGATGAAGGAGATTTTGAAGGGATAATTAATAATCTAGAGAGACGTTATTTAGAAACTAATTCTGATTACGTGCGCGATGAAATAGCGAAATTTTTGAGTCAGAAAAAATGTACGGAATGTGATGGTGCTAGATTAAATCAAGCAGCAAGACATACATATATTCAAGATACTACTTTGCCTAAAGTTACTAGATTATCTATAGAAAATACTAAAATTTTTTTTGAATCATTAAAGTTTACAGGTGCTAAATTACAAATTGCTCAAAGAATTTTAAAAGAAATTATTACTAGATTAAAATTTTTAATTAATGTTGGTTTAGAATATCTAACCTTAGATCGTAGTGCAGAAACGTTGTCTGGTGGAGAAGCTCAACGTATTCGTTTAGCGAGTCAAATAGGAGCAGGGTTAGTAGGAGTTATGTATGTGTTGGATGAACCTTCTATTGGGCTACATCCACGAGATAATGATAGATTGATTAAAACTTTAATTGATTTAAGAGATCTTGGTAATAGTGTTATTGTGGTTGAACATGATTATAATACTATTTTAAGCGCAGATTATGTGGTAGATGTAGGTATTGGAGCAGGGGTGCATGGTGGAGAAATTATTGCGAGTGGTACCCCAACAAACATTATAAAAAATAATAAATCGTTAACTGGAAAGTATTTATCTGGAGCAGAATTTATTGCTATACCAAAATATAGAGTTACTCAAGATCTGGATAAACAATTAGTTATTAGTGGAGTTAATGCTAATAATTTACAAAATTTAACGGTAAATTTTCCGTTAGGATTATTTATTTGTATTACTGGAGTATCTGGTTCAGGCAAATCAACTTTAATTAATGATACTTTATATCCAATTTTGGCAAAAAAATTAAATCGAGCAATTTCTTTGAATGTAAATAAAAATGTTGTTGTTAGCGGTTTAGAACATTTAGATAAAGTGATAAGTATTGATCAAGATCCAATTGGTAGAACACCACGTTCTAACCCTGCAACTTATACTGGGCTGTTTACCCATATTCGTGATTTATTTGCTGGGGTCCCAGAAGCTAGAGCAAGAGGGTATTCTGCTGGACGATTTAGCTTTAATGTTAAAGGTGGTAGATGCGAAGCGTGTGATGGTGATGGATTAGTTAAAGTAGAGATGCATTTTTTGGCGGATGTGTACGTAATGTGTGATGTCTGCGCTGGTACTAGATATAATAGAGAAACTTTAGAAATTTATTACAAAGGTAAAAATATTTATGAAGTATTAAATATGACTGTAGAGGAAGCTTTATTATTTTTTACCGCAATTCCAAGTATAAAGAAAAAATTAGAAACATTATTAGAAGTTGGTTTAGGCTATGTAAAGTTGGGTCAAAGCGCTACAACTTTGTCTGGTGGGGAAGCACAGAGGGTAAAATTGGCTAAAGAATTATCCCGTAAAGATACCGGTAAAACCTTATATATTTTAGATGAACCAACTACTGGACTACATTTTCATGATGTTAAAAGATTGTTACAAATTTTATTTATGTTAAGAGATCATGGTAATACCATTATAGTAATAGAGCATAATTTAGATGTGGTAAAAACTGCCGATTGGATCATTGATTTAGGCCCAGAAGGTGGAGATAAAGGTGGTACTATAGTAGACATTGGTACTCCTGAAGATTTAATTGAGAATTTTAAACAAACTGGATCTTTTACTGGGAAATTTTTAAAAGATATATACTAATCGAACATGAATTTTCAGTGCTCTAAAAAACAAGTCGTGAAACTCGCCTTTCGCAAGGCAAAAGGCAACTAGAGGCCAAGGAGGCTCAAACAACACTCCTTGTTTTTTAGAGCACTGAAAATTCATGTTCGATTAGTATAATGCAGAAGCTCAATTTGGATCGGTAACCCCAACACTAATAACTGCTTGACATCCAGCAGGATCTTCGGCAAAAGCAATTATCTTATGTAAATCATTTGGCATTTTAATAATTATAAATTTAGCATTATTAGGAGAATTTATTAGTTTATAAGCATTTTTTTCCCACCAAATTTTATTGGGAGTTCCGTCTTTATTAGTAAGACGAATTTTAGGATAACTACTCCAAAAAGGACACCCACTAGTGTTTATACAATTTTTGGTAAAGAAATTATTATTAAACATTTTTTTAGCTATAGATAGTGTGTTTAAACTAGCCTCTTGTGCAGCCAATCTTTCCCATTTAATTTTATATTGTTTTTTTAAGCTTGGATTGTGAATAATGCTGATAATTCCAGCTATAGTAATAAGTACAACAATAATCACTATAGTTTTAGTCTGAGCTACTTGTTTATTAATATTGTTCATGTGTTTCTTTTAAGATTTTTTGAAGTTGATAAGGAAACCAGATGCTAGTAGTGTATACTTTAGATCCTTTTTGGTGTTTATTAGAAGGGCCCCAATTAATTTGAATTAAAATATTATCATGTGATGTAGACCATAAAATTTTACCTCTACCATTTGGTAGATTGTGTTGTATAGCTTGTTTCCAATAAGTTAAGTCATGGGCTGCTATGGTTAAAGGATCACAACCAGCGTGGTCGTGTTCACAAGAATAATTTACAAGTTCTTCTATTAAAGATTTGTGTCCTGGAACAAATTGTTTTAGGTAAATACTGGTTTTTCCTTTAATAAATTCTTGATAATTAAGATACATTCTATTGGCAATATCGTTAGCTAAAGTAACTGCCATTTTATTATTGAAGTTATCTTGAGCTTTATGAGTAATTTTTATTTGCCAAATAGTAGCTGTCAGCATGACAAATGCAGAGATTAATAAAACAATCAAAGCCGTTGGCTGACTAAGTTTCCAGATTTTAGATATTGGCATATTGATTAGTATGCAATTAAAATGGATTTATGCAATTTAGAAAATATACTGATCGCACATGAGGTTTCGGTGCTCTAAAAAACAAGGAGTGTTGTTTGAGCCTCATTGGGTTCTAGTTGCTTTTTGCTTTGCGAAAGGCGAGTTTCACAACTTGTTTTTTAGAGCACCGAAACCTCATGTGCGATCAGTATATTTATTAAAAGGATTAGTAGTATTATTAGAAATTAAAGAATTCTTATTAAAAATATTTAAACAATTTTTAGAAAATAAAAAATATCTATTAAACACTGGTATATTTTTATTAGAAATAGGGCTATTAATTCTTATTTTTTATGTCGCTAGAGAATTTAGCTTCCAGATGAAAATTACTGAAAATATGAAAATATTACAAAAAGAATTAGTTGATACTACATTGCCGTTAACTAATTTATTAAGTAAAACAAGTGGTAATGTTGAATTTATTGAAGATGATGCTGGGTATTATCATACAATTGGTGTTAAACCGGCCTTATACTATAGTAGACAGCACAAAAGTCATAAATTAGAAGTAATATTATTGAACCCTAGTTATAATTTGATAGATTGCAGTGGTGATATTATTTCAAATGTTGTTTATCCAGTTAAATTTAATTTTATATGGCAGCCAATGCCTAATGCTATAGAGCAATATGAATTAATATGTGAACGTTATTTTCATTCTAGTAAACATTCTAAAAAGAATGTTTATAGAAAAATTTTATTAAGGCATATTAATGCAGTAAAATTTAAATTCTTAGAACATACTACTTCTGGTGGATTTAGAGCGATTGAACCAAAAAAATTAAGCCAAATAGAACTACATAATAGTACCGATAATATTAAAGTAGCCGCTGTACAGATTGGGATGTTAGTGCAAAGCTCAGATCCTATATATTACAAAGTTCGTCATAATAGGTATAATCTTTTTAATGAACATTTAAATTTTTTGGATCAATTTTTACATAAAGTAATCTATATCTCCACACAAAGCAATTTAAGTTAACCTTATTTCTTAATTTGCCATACTGAGCACACATAAATTTCGGTACTCTAAAAAACAAGGAGTGTTGTTTGAGCCTCTTTGGCCTCTAGCTGCTTTTTAACTTTGCGAAAGGCGAGTTTCACGAAAAAATGTCAGGATGGACATTTTTGACGTGTGTAACACGCCCGAAGGGCGAGCCAGGATGGCGCGAGTCACTTGTTTTTTAGAGTACCGAAATTTATGTGCGCTCAGTATAGTTTAAATAATCGTTTTTTGTTTAAGCTTGACTATTAATCATTTGCCCATATATCATCGATCATAACTTAATTCAAATTAAATTAACAAGAAAAATTTATAATTTTTGATTGGAGGAATGAATAATGGGCATGAAATTTCGTCCTTTACATGATCGTGTTATTGTAAAACGTATAGAAGAACGTAAAACAGCAGGTGGGATTGTTATTCCAGAAACAGCAGGAGAAAAACCACAACGAGGTATTATTCAAGCAGTTGGTCCTGGTAAATTTACGAGTGATGGTAACTTACAAGCTATGGCAGTTAAAGTAGGAGATGAGGTGTTATTTGGTAAGTATTCTGGCACAGAAGTTAAAATTGCAGGAGAAGACTTATTGGTAATGAGAGAAGAAGACATTATGGTGGTTATTGAAGCATAGGTTAATTTTTCCTATGGTTTTTAGGTTTAAATTTTTGAGTGAGGAATAATATTATGGCAGCAAAAAATATAGGTTTTGGTTCAGAAACTCGTGGAGGATTGTTAAGTGGTGCATTTATTTTAGGAGAAGCAGTTGCAGTAACAATGGGTCCGCGCGGTCGTAACGTAGTTATAGAAAAATCTTTTGGTGCTCCAACCATTACTAAGGATGGTGTTACAGTAGCCAAAGAGATAGAGTTAGAATGTAAAATTAAAAATATGGGTGCACAAATGTTGCGGGAAGTTGCATCTAAAACTTCTGATGTTGCAGGAGATGGTACTACAACAGCAACGGTATTAGCAGTTTCTATTTTAAAGAAAGGTAACGAATTAGTCGTTGCAGGAATGAATCCTATAGAATTAAAACGAGGAATAGATAAAGCAGTTACAGCTGCAGTTGAGGCATTAAAGAAAATGTCTGTTCCATGTACAGATGATAAATCTATAGCACAAGTAGGCACTATTTCTGCAAATTCTGATGTGGCTATTGGCGATATTATTGCCAAAGCAATGGCTAAAGTTGGTAAAGAAGGGGTTATTACAGTAGAAGATGGTACCAATTTGGATGATGAATTAAATGTTGTAGAAGGTATGCAATTTGATCGTGGTTATATCTCCCCATACTTTGCTAATAATCAGCAAAACATGACTTGTGAGCTAGAAAATCCATACATACTATTAGTTGATAAAAAAATTAGCAATATTCGTGAAATGTTGTCAACTTTAGAAACAGTTGCTAAAGCTGGTCGGTCGTTATTAATTATTTCTGAAGATGTAGAAGGCGAAGCGTTGGCTACCTTAGTAGTTAATAGTATTCGTGGAATAGTAAAAGTATGTGCAGTTAAAGCTCCTGGTTTTGGTGATCGTCGTAAAGCAATGTTAGAAGATATTGCTATTTTAACTAAAGCTCAGGTGATTGCTGAAGAAGTTGGTATGAGTTTAGAATCTGCTAAATTAGAAGATCTAGGTAATGCCAAACGAGTTATTATAACTAAAGATAATACTACTATTATTGATGGTGGTGGTGATAGCAAAAAAATAGAAGCTAGAATTGCCCAATTACGTAAACAAGTAGAAGATACCACTTCTGATTATGATAAAGAAAAATTACAAGAACGGATAGCTAAGTTGTCTGGAGGAGTTGCAGTTATTAAAGTAGGCGCAGCTACCGAAGTTGAAATGAAAGAGAAAAAAGCTAGAGTAGAAGATGCTTTACATGCTACTCGTGCTGCCGTTGAAGAAGGAGTATTGCCTGGTGGTGGTGTAGCATTAATCAGAATAATTAATGAAGTTAAAAAAATTAAAGGTGATACCCATGAGCAGGCACAAGGGGTTAGTATAGTAGTACGTGCATTAGAAGCTCCTTTACGTCAAATTGTATCAAATTCTGGTGTTGCTGAGCCAGCAGTTATTTGCGAAAGCGTTAAAAACGGAACTGGTAATTTTGGTTATAATGCGGCGACCGGTGAGTTTGGAGATATGGTTAAATTTGGAATCTTAGATCCAACTAAAGTAACTCGTACTGCGTTGCAAAATGCGGCATCTATTGCTGGATTAATGCTAACTACAGAATGTACTATATCTGATCTACCAAAATCTGATAAAGAAAATGGTGGTCATGGTCACGGTCATCCAGGAATGGGTGGTATGGGCGGTATGGATGGCATGATGTAATAGGCTTAAATTTTAACTGTAAAATTATATTTAATTTAACTATAAAAAGGCGAACTTTAAAAATTCGCCTTTTTTATTTGTAACTACCCACCCCCCAGTATACTCCTTTGCTGCGGTACGTAACTCACTGGTCTTCGACCAGTTCAAACAGTACGTTCCTCGCAAAGGAGTATACTGAGGAGCGAGCAGTTACTTTTATTTAGATATACTAATCAGACATGGGGTATATATTGGTTAAAACTGTAGAGATAGATCATAGTATTTTTTGTTTAGAACAATTGCCAAGTGGTGAGTTGGTAAGTATTTCAGGTGAAGATAATACCATCAGGGTTTGGAACCTACAAAGTGGCGGTTACCTTAGAATTTTGCAAGGATTTGAGTGGATTAGCTGTATACAATCACTTCCTAATTATAAACTGGCATGCGGCTCGTATGGTGGTACCGTTCGGATCTATGATTTAGCAAGTGGAGAATGCCTTAAAGTATTGCGAGATCCTTTCCAAAGCAGTATTAGCTGTTTGCAGCTATTGCCTAATGGTAGTTTGATAAGTGGTTCGTTAGACGGTGGTGTTCTAATTTGGGATTTACAACATGGCAATCAACCTGAAATTTTTGGGCAAATGGATAGATTTTTATTCCATAGTGTTTGTTGTTTACATCTATTGCCTAATGGGTTGCTGGTAAGTGGAGGTTCTTGGGATGGTACTATTAGAATTTGGGATTTATCAAATGGTAATTGTCTTAATACTTTGAATGCGCATACTAGTAGAGTGAATTTTTTACGATCGTTACCTAATGATAAATTGGTAAGTGGATCTTCGGATGGTACTATTAGAATTTGGGATTTACAAAGTGGTAATAGCTATAAAATTCTGCAAGAATTTAGTGGTATTGGTGGTATACAGTTAATATCTGATACTAGATTAATAAGTGGCTCATATAACGGTATCATTCAAATGTTGGATTTATCAAGCGGCAATTGTCTTAAATCCTTGCAGGGACGTGGTAGTATTAGCTATCTACAATTATTGCCTAATGGGCAGTTGATAAGTGGTAATTGTTCCGATAAAACTATTCAGATCTGGGATTTAACAGAGTTTTTGAAAACTGATATTGTAGATGAAGTACTTGTTAGTGCTATGGCTGGTATAAATTTTGTAACTAATGATTTTAAACCAAAACCTTATTAATTTTTTAAATATTCTTCTATTTTATCGAGTCGTGAAAGAAAAAATTTTTTTGACCACACATCAAGAGTAGTCAATTCTCTTGGTTTTAAAAATCTGGCAACATCTTTTTTGGTATCGTCCCAATCTATACTGTTAATTTTTTCTTTTAATTTCTGTAGCAACCATTTGGGAGTAACTGAAATATTTTGATCTTTCCAAGGTCCGGTTTGTTTAAGTGAATTGCTTAATAATAAAAAATTAATCGAAGTTTTTCTAGATACGTACCATACGAAATCATACCAATCTCGACCCTTAATATAATTACGGCACAGTAAAGCATGATTCTTACTTGCAAACAAACTTGGTAAATCTTGGGTTTTAATACTATAAGGCAATGGGAAATCTAGATATTTTAATTCGTATTTTGAGCCAGCTGGAGGATTTATATCAATCTCTAATTTAATTTGTAATTTTTGTAGATTTGTTCTTAGATCCTTTAATACTAAAATTCCACCTTCTGAATCTACTTTTAAAAAAGCTGTTCTAATTGCTTTATTTAATTTTGATTTATTAGTTGCTTCCAAGATATATCCATAAGCATTAAATTCTTCGTGCATAGTTTTAATGTATAGATCCCAATCAAAATTTTGATTTGGTTGTTCTAAAACAAAATCTAGATCTTCAGAAAATCTTTCTAAGCTATATAAAATTCTAAGACAAGTACCACCTTGAAATGCAGCAATCCGAAAAAAACCAGCACGCGAAAGAGCCATTAATGCAATTTCTTGAGCAATTTCTTTAAGAGCATTTTCTTGTTCGATAATAGTTTGACATTTATAAGTTAGTAATTTTTGCTGGATTATTTCAACACTCATGTTCTATCCTTTAGAACGTATACGTTCCTTTTTTGAATACTTTTTAAAAAACGATTAATGCGACTGTGAAGATAATAATCATCTAATAATTTTATTTCTTCATTAGATAATAGAGGTAGATCTTCATAATTAATACGTAAACTTTCTATTAAAGGTTCGGGATTATTCCAGTTTTTTTTGTAACAAAAGATATAGTCACAAATTGCTTTCCAAGGCGTTGCTATAAAAAATTGAGATCCACTTTCTTTAATTAGTTTTACCCCAGTATAAAAATTTTTGATAGGTAAGTGTAGATAGCTAAAGATCCCTAATGGAGTTTTAAATTCTTTAGCACGTTTGTTGGTAACGCTTGTAATGGTATAAACTGTTTCTGGAATTAGTTTATGGAAACTTAGTGCAGATTCCATGCTAATATACGATGGTCCGTAAATATACTGGGCTAGCTCGTATGGATGCGGTTTTTTTAAATAACCTATGGTGTTAGTAAGGCAATATAATCCTTTTCGAATATGCACCATTTTCCCTTGTGCTAATAATCTTTTTACTTTGCCATAGCGGCTATCTGGCGTGCCATCCAACAATGTTGCTAGTTCGATATCTGTTAGATAAGGGCGTGGGTATTGTTGTAATGTTGCTTCTAATAAATTGGCCATATATTTAATAGCAAAACTGTCGATAAATGACAGTTTTATACATAATTATAACGTTACAAGTTATTTTTGCAATATTTATGTTTAAAACTGTCGTTTTTTGACAGTTACGTGCAATTGATCACATAAGTGGGATTTTGCAGTGGTTATGTTTATATTTTTCATATTACATTATGTGTTAGATCTGGTTTTGTTTGTCAAGAATAATGACTACATTGTACAGGGCCGTTCAGGTGAACAGTTAATTAATATTAGCTAACTGTTAGCTGAACAGTCCTATTACATTGTATTTTTGATACTATAATAGTAATATTACATGTAATATTACTATTATAGTAGCGTTTTTGTATAATTATGACCTATATTTCTAGAAACATTCAATCAAGTGTATATGAATCCTTTGAAGGCCCTTATATTACTGCTTTATTAGGACCTAGAAGAGTAGGTAAATCTACGTTAGTTCAAAATTATGTGTCTAATAATCCATCGAGATGTTGGGTGATCTTTAATATGGATGTTTTAGCTCAAAGGCAACGCATAATTAAAGATGAATTAACAGCTATGGTCCAAGAACAAGCGCTGTGTTTAATTGGACAACAGCAAAAGATTTGGGTGGTAATAGATGAAGCGCAAAAATGTCCAGAATTATTTGATCAAATTAAAATTTTGTACGATAAATTTAAAGGCTACTCAATAGGCATTAAATTTATTTTAACTGGTTCTGGTTCTTTATCTTTACATCAATTAAGTGCTGAAACTTTAGCAGGCCGCATTGAAATATTATATTTACGCGAATTTTCTGTTGCAGAAATTGTTAGCTTAAAACATCAAGTCGAAATTCCCAGGATAAATATTTTAGATTTGGTATGTAATAAAGATTTTATAGATAGTAATGAAATTGCTAGAGCTATTAAACAATTAAGCCCATATAAATTACTGCTAGAAGAGTCATTATTGCATTATTTATTATGGGGAGGGTTACCAGAGGTTGCTTTAGCTGCGTCTGAACAGAAATCTTTATTATATTTAAGTAATTATTTACAAACTTATTTAGAAAAAGATGTGCGAGCCATTCAAGAAATTACCAATTTAAATCTTTATCAACAGTTAATTGAAATTGTTGCTACGCAAACTGGTTCAATTAGAGAAGATCAAAAGATTCTACAAGGGTTAAGTTGTGCTAGAGACACCTTAAAAAAATATCGAGGTTACTTAATTGCTACTTTAGTGTATCAAGAAATCTACCCATTTATTGGCTCTACTTTAAAAAGATTAACTAAATCTCCTAAAGGGTTTTTATTAAATAATGGATTAATTAGTTTATTAACCGGGGTTTGTAATTTAGATGTTCTTACTAAAACCGGATTAATCGGGCATCGTTTTGAAAACTGGTTTTTACAAGTATTAAATATTTGGTTAGATCGAGAAATAGGGCAGCATCGCATTTATTATTGGCGTACTAGTGGAGGTATCGAGATCGATTTTGTGGTAGATAAAAAACCATTAGTATTGCCATTTGAGGTAACCACAGGGATCGAAAAAAATCAGAAAAAAATTAAACACCTTAGAGAATTTATGCGTTATGAACCTAGAGTTACTCAAGGGTTTTATATTTATAATGGCCCTTATGAATATGATGCAAATTTAAACATTCATTTTTTACCAGCTTGGAGTGTGGGAGTGTAGCAAATATTTCCAGCGCGAAATATCTAAGCTTATTTCGTGCATATTCCATAGACGTTCCTTAGTACTAATTATTTTGTACAGATTCTTTAACACCTTAGATTTATTTTAGTAAATGCATGTACAAGAGTGTATAAAAAACTTACCAATATACCAAGTAGATCAGAAGAATGGTCTATTCTTAATATTAACTAATTATAAAGTTAAATATAAACGTGTATTAGCAAATATAGGTGTTATTGTGCCATTAAGAAAAAAATTGGCTGAGAGAATAGATAAAGCAAAGGCGAATAAATCTCGCATTAGACTTTATGATTATTTACTTTCTATAGATACAGAATCACAAGGTAAAGCAGATTCCATTAAATTATCAGATTTAACTCAATTTTTAGCGGTGTCTCCTAATAACCCAGATTTTGCTGAAGATGCTTCGATAGTTGCAGCTAATTTTAAAGATTTAGATAAATTTAATCCTAATAAATTAGCAGAGCTATTAAGATCTTTTTCAGAATTATATTATAAAGAGGTACAAGATGTTCCTGCTAACGAACTGTATAAATCAGCTATTCATGCATTATTATTTAAGACAATTGATAAAGCTATACAAGAAGATCAACAAAGCGGAAAATCCTTAAATGAAACAATAGCAAGACTTAATGAAATTATAGACAAAGTTGAACCTAAGGGTATCGATAAAGAAAAAAGTTTATTGAAAGGATTTTCTGATTATGTAGCACCATCTAATAAAAGAATACAGGATATAATGTCTAGTTTTTTGTATCCACGTTCAGATGAAAAAAAACAAGAAACAAAAGAGGAAAAAGAAACTAGATTAGCTGCGGAAAAAAAGGCTGACAAAGAGAGACAAAAGATACAAGATAAATTAACGCGGTATAATACGGAAAAAGAAGAAAAAAGAAATAATAGAAATGAAAAAGAAAGAATAGAAAAAGAGAAACAAAAACAACATTATGCATCTGTAGAACAATCAAAACAGAAAAAAGCATTATCTCAAGGAAAGCATAAACAAGCTAGTTTGTTGGATCAAGAACGTATAAAGCAGTTTTCTTCAGCTAAACAAAAAGAGCATGACATAAAAAGTGCACTTGAAAAAGAAAAAAACCCCCCTAAATTAGAAGCATTAAAATTACAGCTTACACAAGCTACACTAGAAGTATCCCAAGCTAAAGGTATACTTCCAACGTTTTATGTAGATTATATTAATGCTAAAGAAGAAGAAAGAAAAGCATTGTTAGAACTTGAAAAGGCGAGAGAAGATACAAGAAAAGCAGAACAAGAATACGACAGTATTAAAAGGAGGGTAGAAAGAAATAAAGATGAGTTAAATCGACTTGGTGAACATAAAGCACCTCAAGAAGTTGGGGGATTACTTAGTAAATTTAGCGAATATGAAGTTGTTTTAGAATTACGTAAATTATGTAATGGTAGATTAAAGATTGGGAAAGGAGATATAGATGCTCAAAAAGATCGATTAAAAAGTAGAAAAATAGCCCTAGTACATCAGCTTGAGATTTTAAATAGAAGAGAAGATGATCCAGATAGAATAAAAGCTATTGAAAAAATTCAAAATGAAAACAATCTACAAGGAACTCAGCAAAATGATCAAAAATTAAAAGACTATATTAGCGATACTAAATTAAAATTAGAATTAAATTTAGCAATGGTTCGTAGTCATTTACATATGTTATCAGTAGATGATGGGTCTTTACTGGAGCATAAATTATCAGAAGATGTTGGTGAAATTTTAAGGAGACAAAATAGGGATTCAAAACCAGACCACAGAACAGTTCAAGAAATTGCTAAATTAGTTGCTGAAAAAATACGTAACCATGATGAAGGAGAAGATGCAGAACAACCATTAGATGTTGACGCAATTGTAGGTAGTTTAACAAAAACAGTTACAGATGCTATTAAAAAACAAAGAAATTGCAAAGAGCTTTTTGGCGATAATGCATACGATAAGAAAAAGATAGAAGAAGTTATTAACGAACTTAATGGATTAGAATCGTTACCTCTAGAAATTAAAGGATTAATTCAACAATTAAAAACGCCTGCGGATCCAACTAAATCTGCAGAAATACAAGGATTAATAGAACAAATATTTAAAAAATTAAAAGAATTTAATAAACCTTTAAAAGAAGCAAAACAAAAAAGTGATAATTATGAAAAAGCCATAAAAGTACTTAGTAGTCTTAGTATGGCCGAGATAGGTAAGAAGGAGTTCGAAAAAAATCTAAAAGAACTTAATAAATTGGTTAAATCACTGCCAGATCTTGCAGAATTAATTGCAACATTATCTGCAAGTAGTGCAGACCCTAAACAAATAAAAAAATTGATATTAGCTAAGATTAAAGAGTTGGAAGCTCTTAATAGTCCCCAATTACAAGAACAAAAACAACAATGTGAAAAAATTGAAAAAACCATAGATTTACTTAGCGATCTTAGAACTGTTAAACAAATTGTAACAGATATTGTTAATGATGCACAAAAATTTTCTAAAAAAATAAAAGAAGTTGAAGAAGACATTGATGAGAAAACAAGAAAGAGTGCCTTACAAGGTAGTGGAAAAGCAGAAGTTGCATCGGCAAAAGTAAAAAATCCAGAGATAGCAGCTTTAGAAGAGGCTTTACACCAAGAAAAAGCTACATTACAAGCCCTACAGGGACAGCTTGACACAGAAAAAGCTTCTTCGGGACAAAAAGTAGTACAGTTACAGACGGGTGGTCCTGCCTCAGTAGAACAAATAACATTAACAGATTTAGATAAAAGGATATCAAGTCATAACCAGAGAAATAGTATAGATCGATGGATGGCAGAAACGTATCAAAAGTTTTTATCCGATTATCAAGCAGCAATTCCTGAGCGTATTACTGATATTATTCGCAGAAAATCATGGAAACAGACGGAACGATCTTCAGTATGTAGAGGTCTTATAGATAATATGCGGATTCTTTGTGAAGAAGCAAAAGAAAAATTAGCTGCGAATTCGTTTGATACCTTTAATGGTAAACAATATATTGAAGATTATTTTTTATTGCTACAAAGTTTGATTAATAGGATTCCTGATCAAAATACTGAAATTCCTACGTATTTAACTTCAGTTAGAGCAACGTGTGAAGAAAATAGTAGAAGGTTAAATGGAAATATAAGGTACATGGAAGGGTTAATTAAAGAGGAAGAAAAATGTTATGCGGCTGGTAACCTGGAGAATCAAGCAAAGCAAAGTCAATTATCCAGTGAAATAAAAGCTCAAGGAGAAAAAGTTGCAGCAGCAGATTCAAAATTACAAGAAAGAACAAAATTTCTGGCTGCTAATTTAGCAGCAACTCAAGCAGAAGAAAAACGCCAAGGTGAAGCTACAAAAAGAGAAGCTGAAATTAGAAGAGAAGTTGCTAATATTGAAAAAAGCATGCCTAAAGAAGTTTTGTCTGATGAAGATTTTAAAGAATATTATATTATCATGAAGAACGCAATAGAGGAAAATGCAAAAAAGAAACCACCATCTCCACAAATCTTAATAGAATCTAAATTTCGCCAACTTGAGCGAGGCGAATGGTATCAAGCATATGATGTTCTTATCGATGTAAGAACAAATCAATGTATATTGGCATTTCAAGGAGTTAGAGGTACTGCCACGGAATCGTTAGCTATTGCTAAAGGAAATTTTGGTGATGTTGTACTTGGTTTTAATTTGTTTACTAATCAATGTGATGCAATAAAAAAAGAATTAGATATATTTATTGCTGGTGGAACGGCTCTAGATAAAAGGGGGATGAATGCAGTATGTAGCGATGTTCAAGATGATCGCGAACGTAAGCAAGAATCTAAAGTTACCCAAGAAGCAGGATTAAGTAGTTTTCAGGTACAACAAGAGATAGGCACTAGAGAAACAGCCTTCAATAATATGTTACGTCATGTTGTTCATTCTAGAAAATATCTAGAAGCTTCATTAAAAGGAGTCATGATTGATGTAGCAGAAAAAGTAGAAGCAGAAACCAAAGGTCAGAAAAAAGTAACATTTACAGACGATCAAAAAGAAAAATTATGGAAAAAAGAAAAAAGTAAACACATATGGACAGTTCAAAAATTATTAGCTAGTAGAAAAGGTGAATTTAAAGGTGATTTTAAAGAAGAGGTTTTAGATCTAAATGAAAAATTTATTAGAGAAACATCTGTAGACACAGCATCTGCTCCAAAGGAAGCAGTTGATCAAGCAACACTCCCAGGAAATTCTGAATTATATCAAAAATGGCAAGAATTAGACAGTAAAGATTCCACTATAGATGAACATAAACTTAGTACTCTTAGAAGTGATGTTAAAAAACGTTTTGAATTAGCAATAGGGTTTTTACGTGGTCTAGATGAATTACATAATGGGGTTGATGGAGAAATAGCTGCTACTATTCACGGTGATATAAAACCTAAGAATTTTAAGGGTGGTAAATTTTTTGATTTTGGTACTTCATGGTTAGTTGAACAAATCGAAGAAGTTAAAACACTTGAAGAAGAACTAAGAAAAAAAGGAAAACCATTACCTAAAGAGAAGAGAGAAATTGGTAAACTCGATTTTAGTAAAGTTGGTACTACAGAATTTATGCCACCAGAGTATATGTTTGAATCTTGTACTGCTGAAAAGGAAGTTCCTGGTGGTCGTTCAGAACAACAAAAATCAAAACCACGAAAGAGTACTGTAGTCGAGGTTACAAAAGCAGGAGATATTTATTCTGCCGGGGTATCTTTATTTGGTTATACGGATTTAGATACTTATAAAGAAGCTTTTAGGTTACATAGTCCAGATCCAGATAAACCACCAGGACCAAAAAATCCAGGTAAAGCATTCCCATATACAGAACCATACGATGAACAGCTTACTATAAAGGTTAATGGTAGGATCTATATTAGACTTTACGATTATAAAGAAGCAGAAGCATCTGGTTTAGAGTTATTAAATGCTCTTAAAGTGTTAAATAAACAAGATCCAAATAAATTTGGAGATCTTTATGACAGGTTATTTAAACTGTTTGAAAAAATGTGTCATTTTGATCCAAATAAGAGAAGTAAGTCAATAAATAAAGCACTATTAGAATTAAATAATATTAATAATCTGTATCAAGAATTACTAAAAGGAAAGACCCAAGAAAAAGGTCTTGCAGAAGCTCTAAAACAAGTACAAGATGACAAAATAACAAGAGCCTCTATAGATAAGATAAAAAAATTAGCAGAGAATTCATCTATTAATGGTCCAGATAGAAAACCACTTTCTTTGATTGCTGCAGTAGTTAGTCAATATTATGATTATCAAGCTAACGAGATAAGTAAAGCTTTTGAAAAAATTCAACCAGGACATTGTTGCGATGTTTTAGGACTTACGAAAGCAACAGAGAAACCAGCTATTAATAGTGCATTGTTATTAGCGGTAAAAGATAATAAACCAAAAATATTTGAAGCATTATTTGAAAAATTATCTCCAAAAGATGTAATAAATTTTTTAACAACAACGTCATATCATAACAAAAATAGAGATATAGTATATATTGCTGCTAGGAATAATAATAATGAAATTTTAGAAATAGTTTTCAAAAAATTAGATGCCGGGGCAACAGATGAGGCATCAAAATTAGAAGTTGCCAAATTAAAAGAAAAATTAATTCTTGGTTGTTCAGAAAATAAATCTGGCTTTATGCCAGAAACTGGCGATAATCTTTTAGCTTGGGCTTCGTATCATAAAAACGAGACAATGTTAAAGTTTTTGGCAGAAGAATTAAAAAAATCTTTTGAAGAACAAAAATTGCCTAAAGAACAAATATCTGAAAAATTACAATTAAATGGTGCAGATGTAGGTGCTACGCCGAAATCAGAATCTATTTTTCATGCTGTCGCTCAAAATAATGATGTAAAGCAATTTATACTTCTTTGTAATGTATTTTATAATAATACTGCTAATCCACACAAAGAGTTTGAGACTTTACAAGATATTCCCGTTGACGTTTTAATTCAGTTTGGAGATGATAAATGGAAAGGAAAAGTTTCTAATGATTTAACACCATTTGCATTGTTTTTTTCTAAGAATAGCGATTTTGTTGAAGTAGTATTTGATAAATTAAACAGAGCAAATACTAGTGATCGAGAAAAATTATTATCACTTTTAAGTAACAATAATAATAATGATAAACTTAGCCCTATACAAATGGCATTTGACGATGATAATAATTCGATAATGCAAGCAATATTTAAGTATGCTGCAATAACAAATCAAGAAAAACCATTAACAGAAGCAGACCTGTCTGAGCTATTTGGGAAATTAATCGAAGCTAAAAAAGCTGGAACTACTATAGATAAAGATACAAAAATTACATTTGGGGAAGAGGAAAAGTCTTTAGAAGAACATATAAAGCAGTTAGGTATAACGGATGAACAGCAGCAAGTACTATTGGGAAAAGCTACAACTTTAACAGGAGCAGAAATCGCTGCTACTGTAGCTGCAGAAATTAAAGATCAAGTTATTACACCACCTACGCCTAAAGAAAAACCATTAACAGAAGCAGACCTGTCTGAGTTATTTGGGAAATTAATCGAAGCTAAAAAAGCTGGGGCAGCCTCTTTAGATGGAGCTACGAAAATTACATTTAAAGAAGAGGAAAAGTCTTTAGAAGAACATATAAAGCAGTTAGGTATAACGGAAATACAGCAGCAAGTATTATTGGAAAAAGCTAAGACTTTACAAGGAACAGAAGAAGCTGCAACTGTAGTTGCAGAAATTAAAGAACAAGTTATTACACCATCTACGGTTAGAAGTGAAATTTTTAATTTACAAAATATAGATGGAGACAATGTTATCCATGATCTTGTTAGAAATGGTAATTATGCAATTATAGAAGAAATAATTGGAGATCTTAATAATCCACAATCTGGCGTAGTAGATAGAGAACTCAAAAAAGCAGCCTTTTTTAAAGCGTTAGTTCAACAAAATAATAAAGGATTAACACCATTATCATTTTTGATGGTTAGGCCAGGTTTTGTTGAAAAAGATGAAAAAATTTTTTCATTATTAGTAGATGCTATTACTGAACCTGAGTCAAAAGCTCTTATAGGTGTAGAAGAAATAAATAGTAAATTTTTAAATGTACAACAAAGTGGAAAGAAAGTTCAAGCCTTTCTTTCTACGGCCATTTATAATAAAAAATATGGTATTGCTGGACACATTATAGATTTTATTAGTACTTTAGATGAGGTAGCAGCATTTAATGAATTGGCTGCAGAATTACAACGTTCTCCATCTGTTGTTGGATTAGATATTGAGAGAAATGTTTTTCATTACCTTTTTGAAAAAGGGAAAGGACCTAATAAAGAGGCAAAAACATCTGTTTTTGATAAGATTTCTAGGCAGTTAGTGAAGGGATTAGGGTTAATAGAAGGAGAAAAAAATCCGGAATTAAGAGAATCATACGAAAAAATAATTTCTGCTTTTGGAAAGAAAGATAAGAATGATCGTACTCCACTTACACTTGCTATAGAATCTGGTAATTATACATCAATTGTTGATTTCTTAACAAATTCAGACATTAGTGGAAATTTTAGTAATACTATAACAGACATATTATTATTTCCATGCGAAAGAGAATCATCATTTATAAAGTATCTTATATCGGAACCAAATCTTAATAAAAGAAATGGATATATTGATGGAATATTAAATCCTATTTTTAACAGCTTAAATCTGGATGACCAGTCTAGAGTAGTTAAAGAGATCCAAAGAATATTAGACAGTATTCCAGAAACAACGAAAAAACAAGAAAATTATACAGAAACTATAGAAAAATTAAAACTCATAACTACAAGTTATACACAAGACCAGCAGGATTTGGTTCAAATAACAGAAATTTCTAGTAAATTAACTACGTTTAACGATGAGATGGGTAGAGCTAAATCTACCATTGAAAGGTTGGATCCATTTAAACCTGAACATGAAGCTAGTATTGAAGAAATAAGTAAATTAATTGTGGGAGTAAATAAATATTTATCAGCTCTAGAAGTAAGTATTAATAGCAATGAGGTTATAAAAAAAGGGATTAAAGATAATATTGAAGGTTGTAAAAAAATACTAGAGGAAACTAAGGAATTATTACTTACTAAGGTGAAGGATAATCTTACAAAATATGATAAAAAAGCGCTGAAGATTGTATCCGATGTTGATTCTAATGGAGATAAATATATTAATTTTACACATTGGTTTGATGCACAACAACTTGAAAATTTACAAAGTACAGGCGCAAAAGTTAGTGGAGATGCTAAGAAGGTGGAATCAGACCAAAGTTGGTCTACAGGATGGGTAGAACAATTGTCTGCAAAAGGAAAACTATTTACAGATATTCAAAGATTACATTCTGATTTTGACGCATTGGACAAGAAACATAAATACGTAACATCTGTAGCTGATGATCCATCAAATAAATTACAAGTTTCGGTGCGTAATTTAATTAATGGTATTGGTACATTTGAAACTGCAAGTAAAGAAGAAATATTTGAAGTTTATACGAGCATTAAAGATTACATTAAAGAATATGGAGAGGAAGCATGTAAGAAAACAGTTGGGGAAGAGTTATGGGCAACATACGTTGAGATAGCTGGATTTTTTGATTTAAAGTTTATTGTTACTGAATTATCGCAAATAAACTTAACTACAGTTCAACAACAAGATATGGATAAAGTATCTTTCGACATTAATACTTTATTGAGTAAAATTGATTCTGCAAAACAAGCCTTGGCTGACAAGGGCCAATTAATAAAATTAAAAAATATTAATAGTGCAATTCGGGATGGAATTGCTAATAAAAATGATGAAGAAATTAAAAAAAGTATAGAAAGAAAAAATGCATTATTAAAAGACTTTTCTAGTAAACTTTCAGGGTTAGATTCTACAAATGAACCAAAACTCAAATCTTTATTGGCTGAAGTATCGACGGTAGTTAAAAATATATATAACGATATATTGCAGTCTAAAGTATTAGATAAATCAAGATTATTTGAATTTCCAGAATATAAAGATTGTATAACAAGTCTTAGAAGTCTTTATGAAGAAATTAGGACAAAATATGTAAGTAATTCAAATTTAGATCAAATTCTTAAAGAACACATTGAAAGTTATGAAAAACATTTTTTTGATTCGTTGACACATGGAAAAGGTGAGGCTGGAGTAAAAAAAGGTGAGGCTGAAGTACAAGTGTTGGTAGATTTAGCAGATGGAACAAAAGCTAAGAAGAATCCAGATGGTACGGTGGATTTACCAAAAGACAGTAAGGTTACCGTTACTAAAAATGCACAAGGTGAAGACATAGTAACATTACAAGATGGTGCTACTCTTGTAGTGGCGAAATATATAGATATGTCTAGATCTCAGAATCAACAAATAACTCAACATATGGTTTCAGCAGGATTAGATTTTTCTAAGTTTACTCCTGCAAATGTAGAGAGTATATCGTCGTATAAAAAAGGAGAAATTAACAAGTATTATAGTTTATCCGATGAAAAATTAAAATCAACTCAAGCCGAAGAAAAAGAAGCAAATACTACTCGTAAAACAGAACTAAATACTCGGTTAGAAGAATTAAAAAAATTACAGGTTAAAGTTGAGCAAGAGTTTTCCAAGACAGGGTTGAAGTTGCCTACAGGGGGTAAAGAAAAATTAGTAAAAGAGGTAACGGAAGGTGCAGCAAGATTAGTAGGAGCTTTAGATCAAGGGTTGCAGGCAAGAGAAGCATTATATACTGAACAAAATAGAAAATTAGCAGAAAAAAAGGGGGAAGCAGTACAAAAGGCTGAGAAATTAATTAGCACTGAAGGTGGAGAGGGATTGTATGGAGTTGAAAGGGATAAGACTATGGTGTTGTTTAGTGCTGGTGGAGCTAGGGGGGGCGGTGCAACACCTGCTGTAGCTATGTCTATGGATAGTTCTACGCCTACAGCTGTACCATCTATAGCTACATCTATATCTACAACTACACCTACAGCTGGAAGTGGTGTATTAAGTGGTGGACCAAAAGAAAAAATAGTAGATGCTAAACCATTAGAACCAGTGCCTAATAAAGAAGAAAAGGCTACGCTTATCCAAAAAGTTTTTCGAGGGTTTTGGGCAAGGAAAAAACAAGAAGAATCAGCACTAGATAAAAGAGAAGAAGAAACATCGTTCGGAAGATCGTCGTCTATAGGTGGAAGTGGTAGTAGTTTAGAAGATGCGGGGGGAGATCCGGCTATTAGGGATGGTGGTGTTAGTACTACAGGTGGGAGACAAAGAGTAGTTACGAAGGAAGAACACAAAGCAGCTACGGTTATACAAAGTGTTTGGAGAGGAGCAAGAACTAGAAGAGAGATTTTTGAAGCAGGTGTTAAAGAGAATGTTGAAGGGTTGGATAGATATTTTGGTGAAATTTTATCAAAGTTTAGTAGTGGCGTTTTATTATCTATTGATGATATTCAAGGAGTGTTGAAGGATTACAATAGTGTAAATGAAAAAATGATTAAATTAGGGCAAGATAAGACATTTATTCGTCCTGAATCACCATTACAAACAAGCATAGATAGTGTTACAAAAAAATTGGAACAAATTGAGGCTGAAATTATTAAAAAGATTATGAGTATTATTGATGATCCTTCTAACGTGCCAAATATAAAAAATACATTACAGATCATAGAAATACTTAAGAAATCAATTGAGATTTATAATCAGTTGTTAGCTGGGACACAAGGAAGAGATCCAAATAACAAAGAAATTAATAAAGAAATGGAATTGTTAAAAAATAGTATAAATGAAAAAGCGAAGGTGATGTTAGAAAAAGAATATTCATCTTTACAACGAGATTTAAAAACAGAGAAAGGTGAAGCTAAGAGTGCTAGAAAAGAAGTGGTGTTTATAAGAGAAGAAATGTCGAAAATTGAACGAGATATGCCAAAAGACTTATCAGAAAAAGTAAGAAGAGAGATAGAAGCTGAAAATAAAACCAGTTCAAAAGTTGAATTAGCTGCAGGTAAAAAACCTGTAAAAAGTAAAGAAATAATTGCGTTAATAGCTATATTACCAAATGCGCCAGAAAGTATAAAAAGACTTAGTAAAGATTATAGCTCGCAGTTTAAGGATTTTTCCACAGAAAAAGGAGATGCTAACGCAGCAAGAAAAGATTTTGTTTTGTTCTGTAGGCAGCGTGAATTGATGACGCAAAAATTGATGACTCAAAAGAAAGAACATCAAGGTTCGGGTGTGAGGTTATAGTATGCCGTTGATTGGATCAGGAGAATTGCGAAATAAAATAACTGAATGTGTTCAGTCTATAATTGTGTTAAAAAATGCAGATATAGATAAAATACAATCAGCATTATCCCAATTGAAATTGCCTCAAGAAACAGATGCAAAGATACTCGATGAATTTTTTGAAGTATGTAAATATGTTTGTAGTCGTTTTTCTGAAGGTGGAGAAAAATATAAATCACAATTTTCTAGTGAAGATTTTTTGAGAGAAATTGCGGTAGTTTATCAGGATCAAGATTTTAAGGAAAAAATGTATGCATTTTTTGAAAAGTATGTTACAGGTGAAACTGAAGATAGCGAGGAAGCAATAGAATTTGATTATGGGTTGATAGATAGAGTTATTAGGGATGTTAAGGAGGCTAAAGCTGAGGAATTATCAGTGTCAACGCCAGTTCCAGCAACACCAGTACCAGTTGTAACACCTGGTCCAGGAGAAACTAAACCAATAGTAGCCGGAGGACAACAAGGTACCGTAGATGAAACTGGCGCAGTAACGCTAGATGACGGAGGTAAGGGTCAATTAAATCCAGCAGGAACAAC
>CAIVQA010000093.1 GCA_903907935.1 uncultured Francisellaceae bacterium | reverse complement strand
TCAGCAGTTCTAAATTTGGCTAAAATCACTTAAAAAATCCTCTAAATTTATTAAAAAATACTTTTAAAAAATTCTTCAAATTCAACGTTAAGTAGTGTATACATATAGTTCAATATTTATTCAACAATCTTTTACTGTTTTGAAATTTATAACTTTATTTTTGCAGTAAATATACAAAAAATAAAAAACTTCAACCTTAATATACACAATATATCAATAACACTAATCTTTTCTATTTTTCTTTTAATGCTATGCACTATTATAAACTAACATGTCGCCCTCGTAGTTGTCTATCCCTAAATTTCTTAAAGCATACCTTATAAAATCCTTCCATCCTTTAAAAATAAAATGCATAAATGTATTTTTTATATAATAAAATAATCCTACTCTGGCTCCTAATTTTTTACGCATTGCTTGATATGCAACATCAAATAATTCCAAAATAGAATGAAATAAAAATGCAATTACATTTAATGATGCTAAAAACATTGATAGATATTGGCTGCCATGACCAAAAGAGTGATCTAGGTTATAACCTTTTGTTTTTAAAGCGTTATTATTTTCGTTTTCCACCTTCCATCTCGCTCTAGCAGCCATTGCTAATTCGGCAACATTATCATTAGTAATTTTATGGTTTGTTACAAAAGTTCCATAAAATAATCTTTCTCCATTAGAATTTGTACTGATTATTTCAAACCAATTTACCCTTAATGATTCTTTACCGGTTTTTATAGGAACATTATTAAAATATCTATAAGTATTAATAATTTTCTCTTTCTTAATTGTTATAGTTTCTTCTGTTTTACCAAAAAATGGTGCCATAGCAGGAGAACTAATAAATTCATATAAAGATTTATGTGAGTTTTCTTTACAACCAAAAATAAAATTTAATTTTTTCTTTAAAACCGCAGTACATATTGGTTCACAACAATATAAATCATCACCTAAAATGGTTGTATTTAAGTCGCCATATTTATCACCATGCTTGTTTAGCCATCTTTTAGCAGAATTACGTTCACAATCTTGTTTGTCGCCACCGTCCAAATTAGTAATATATTCTGGTGGCAAACTAATTATTTGGGATTGGTTTGGCGATACTATTATAGGAGTTAACATTGAATGATAGTATTCATCGGCCACAACTGATAATTGCTTCTTTCTTTTATAAGGAATTTTGCCTTTTTTTGCTTTAACTTCATTATAGATTACATTATAAATGTTTTCGGTTATTTCAGTTCTTTCAAGAAGCTCTCCGTTAAAAATTAAAGAAGAAAAAATCTCTGATTCTATGGTTAAAGTATCAATAATTTTACTTTTTTTAATCAAAAACATTATTTTTAATTGATTATCAGCATTCTTAATAATAGCTATTTCTTTGCCTTTTTTTATAGCAGCTTTAAAATTAGAATCTTCGTTTGATATTAAACGAATATGACCTTTTTTATGGATTTTTTTTAAACAATTATCACATTTAACAGCCGTTGAATGATAATAACCAGTACCATCAATTGCTATTAAAAATTGATTATTTAAAAATCTAAATTCATTTAATTGCCCAGAATTATATAGACAATCAAATATCGTATCAAAAACACTGTCCAATTGGTTTGGATTTATAGTATCTAAAACATTTCTAATTTGATTATCAGTTGGAATATTTTTTATACCAAAAATAGTTCTAGCATTGCTATTCTGATATTTATTTTCCATGCGTTTTTGAAATGCTAAAAATGAAGCGTCTTGAGAATAAAACATGGCAAATGTTGATAAGCAGATATCTAGCAACGAGTAACTGGTATTGGAAGCCCTTTTATCTTCTATATTAGATATACACTGCTTAAATATCATCAACAAACTATCAAAATCTAAATTATTATTTTTTATCAGAGAGGAAGAAGCAATCATAAAATTTTCTCCTTTGATATAAAAATTAATTAACCAAATATCATCATTCCATAATGACCTATATTTGGCAAGCTTTTAATCAATATAAAAAAATTGATTTTTTAACAAAAAGAAAAATTTTTTTGATCAGTGTTAACCAAATTTAGAACTGCTG
>CAIVQA010000092.1 GCA_903907935.1 uncultured Francisellaceae bacterium | reverse complement strand
TAATAAAATAATAAAATAAATAATGTAATTCTTTTTTATAATATAAGGAATAAATATGCCGCAAAGCTCTCAAAGCCTCGCTATATTAGATTTGCATGCAAATCTTGGTAAATATTTTAAATTTATAGCAGATCGAACTTATTTGCAGTTATTACCAGAACAAACTTCTGCATCAAGGCTAGAATCTCTAGGTGTTATATCTAATCAATTATTTAATGACTTGTTAAAAAACCCAGATTATGTTGTTACTTTATATTCGATTAATCAAAGAAGTAGGATTATCCATGATCTTAAACATGCCACTAGGGTTGCAGCTTACATTGATATTTTACATAATTTCAAGCAATCCGTAATTCATGCAGATGAAGAAATTCCTTTTCCAATACAAGCTATAAGTTTTTTAGCACAAAAATTTGCTATAAAAGAGCAAGATATATTGATGCTAACTAAATTAGCTGCTTTTTTTCATGACTCTGCTCGTAGTATTGATTACAGTGCTGATTATTGGGATGAGTATAGTGCGAAAAATTGCTATGATTTTTTAATTTATCTTAATATTTCGGAACAATTAGCTAAATTTTTTGCTAATTCTATTAAATATAAGGAATTTCACAATAAAGTTCATACCGATAATATAGAAAAATATTATCGAGAATTATTTCCTGATTTAACTGAAAAAGAACTTAGCTATTGTCATTATGTTCGTGAATTAATTGATGTTGCAGATACTCTCGATGTTATGCGCTGTGTACCTCAATTTTTTGGTTATAGACTAGATCAATTTTTTTGTCTAGATATAGAGCAAACATTGCCAGAAGTTCGTAATAAAGTAGAACAATTGATAGTAAATATATATAAATGTATCAATGAACAATATAGTAATATGCAGCAACCCGATACATTATGCAGTATTGTCTTAAAAAAACAACTATCAGATCTAAAATCATCGGAGAATAGCATTTATTATATTGTTCCTACTAGTGATATAGGTGTTAAAATGTTTCATTCCATGGAAGGTATATTATCCTATACTTTGTTTAGGTTAGATCTTGATCCATACCAAAAGACAATAAATTTAATCTGTGAAAATACATTTTTACGCCAATTTTGTTATCAATCTACCACTGTATCTTTAGATGATTTAGCCACATTAGCCACGAGTTCGAGTTGCTTATTATTTTCAAGGCAGATGCCAATATTATCTACACTTGTTGCCCCATCTTCTTCTAATCAACCTACTACAGCAGTAAAACAGCAAGCAACAGTTATGTTGCAAAAGAAAAATATAGAAGCAATTATTTCAGCTATAGATTTAGAAGATTTTATATCTCAAAGGATTATTCCTTTACAAAGAAAATTTAGAAGCAAGAAAAGAATAGCAGAACATCGTAGAGTATTTGAGAGTGAACCACAATCTACTATCTATACACCAGAAATTTCTGCCGTGTGTAGTGAAAATTTAGCAGCTAGGATTGTTGTGGCGGCACAAAATTTATCACAATTATCAGACACCGCACATGTAACAAATAAACCATATTTAAAAGCAATTTTTGATGGAGCATTACATGGTAGAGAAAATTTAAATAACCTTAGATTATCATATATACCAGCTAGCTTATCTCCTGAAGATATAAATAGAGGTGATGGTAACGTAATTTGTTGCGGTTTAGGAATACATCAATTAGATCCGGTTGCGTCTGGAATTGGTAGTAACAGATTACCAGCAAAACAACAAACCGTCGTACTTATGATTAAACCAGAACAGGTAATTAATCCTTGTAGGTTTGTTAAAGATCATGATTTTGGTTGGAATAGACCAGATTCTGATACATTTGTTTATGATCTTTATGTTAGTAAAGGGTATAAAAAATTGATTGCTATTGGTAATTTGCGGTTTTATTTAATTAGAAGTAATTCAGTATTTCAAGTAGTATATAATGGTGTTCGTATTGTTATCGGTGGATATTTAGGATTAACGCTATTAGATCCTAGTATTTCTCAAGAAAGATACCAATCATTACAATTATTAATGGATAACCCAACAACAAAGGAGTTTAATAGCCGTTATCATAATCATAGATTGTATTATGGACAAAATATTAAGCAATTTTTTGTAATGCAATTTTTTAGGTATATTGATCAATTTGATAAAATTGATTCTAGACCAACTCAACCAGTAGAAGCTCTTGCTGAGACTGATGTATTTAAAGAAGTATTACTTAATTTAAATTTTGATCAAAAACATAAAAGTATTTCTGATGAAGAATTTTGGGAACTTGCGGCTACTTTTAAAAAGAATTTATATTTAGAATTAAATAAAGCAACTGATGCTGCATTGAGTGCCTTTGCAGAAACAATATTTACGGTTATGTCTGAAGGAGCAGAATATAATTTATATGGGTGCTATAAATTTGCTATGCAAAGTTTAACTACAATTTTTATCAAAAAACCTACTTATTGGGAAGAGATCCAAGCTGCAATGGAAAAAGCCGGACAAAGCAAATCAGAAAAAGAAATAGGCTTAATTGTAAAAGCAATAAAAACACTTCATGTTCACGCTTTAGAAAACTTAGAAAACAAATTTCTCAACCAATGTTTAATCGGTACTGTACTTATATAATAGAACATCGCAAAATATACTTAGATGACAGAATTTTTATTCCTAATAGTGATAGTGATCAACGGTCAGCATTAAGCAAAATTACTGCCATCTTAGAAGAAGCATACGAAAGTACTTACCATGATTGGTATAATGAAATTAAAATAGCTGATATAGAAAAGGCAGTAAAGCAAAATAAATTAGAACAATTAGTGAAATTTCAACAAGAAATTCCTGAATTATTTACCTCTTATAGGTTTTTGCGTTATTTGTTATCTTTTGTAAACAATCAGAATAAAAGTTCTAATGCGGTCGGTAACTTATTGATTGATTGGCTACAACAAGCTATTAGCAAAGAAGAATTAGAGAAATTAAGTTATTTAATGGAGCAATGTGGAACTAATTGGCAAAAATTAGAAAGTTCGTCTAAGCGAGGCTTATTTTTTAAATTAGTAAATGATACTGATGGACAAAGCTGTTCTTCTAGTGCTAATTCTAGCTCTTGTGGTCCTAGCGCTAGTTCTTGTTGTGCTACAACAAAAGGCTCTAAGTTATTTAGTGCTAGTAAGGTTAGTTCACGTGGTCGCAGTAAAGCTAAAAAGAGATGTTAAGATGCCGACAGTTATTACTGGAATGGACATGTTTTTGCAACAGATTAAAATAGAGATAAATAGTTGCGACGAATTAAATTGAAAAAAGAGAGTTATTATGAATGAAAAATAATTATACAATAACAAGTGATATTAACTTAGATGTTTATCCAGAAACATTATTTTTATGTGAAGACAATCAAAGTATTACTATTGGAGATCTTCACGGTAATACATTAAAACTTATATATTTTTTAATACAACAAGGTATTTTGATTCTTAAGAATAGAGAACAAGATTATGAACAATTGGTAAAACTTTATAAGGAATTTCCTGATTTTACTGATTCGAAAGATTTATGTTTTCTAAAGAAAATGGACATTAAAAATATAATACTAGATTTAGAGAAATTACAACAAAATAAAGAACAATATTTATCTTTGTTTTCTGTCAATAAATGTGAAGTAAATACAGAATTAAGTACTAATATCCAAACTATTGAAGACGAATTAAAAACCTTAGAAGAAAAAAGGCAAGTTTTGCAAAAAGAGATCGAAATTCTTACAGAACAGCGTAAAAAAAGGGCCAAAGAAATTTTATTAAAATTTGAGGAAATTTTAAATAATTCGAGTTTTATTCAACCAACAAAAACAAGTAATAGATTGATTAGATTTATTGGAGATATGGTTGGAGATCGTGGTAAGAGTGATTATTTTACTTTGCTGATGTTAAACAAGTTATGTGAGAACGGTGTTAATTATGAAATAATTATGGGTAATCATGAGTTGTATTTTTATAGCATGTTGCATGAAATACATGTATATGATGACGCTAATGATTATGTGATTCCTTATCCTACTCAACAAATAACTTCTACTGTTAGCGGACTTATTAGTTTACTTAATGAAAACATTATTAATAAAGAAACAGTTAAACAATTGGTGGAATGTTGCTTTATATCTAAATTAAAATTATTATCTTATGACGTATCTAGAAGTACTTGTTATAATGATTCTCAATTGCTGGCTATAACAGTTACTATATATTCCCATGCTCCAATTGGCATGGAAACTATAAAAGCTTTAGCATCAAAATTTAATATTTCATCATTATTTATTGATCCTATTGATAGTAAGGTAGAGCATTTAATTTTAATAATTGACAATATAAATAATAAATTTAAGCAATTATTAGAACAAAGTAGCTTATTAATTAGTATCCAACAAGAGAGAGAAATAGTAAATATGCGATTAAAATTTGATCCGCTAAATTTAAATGGGTCAGTCCCTGTTGATTCACCAATAATTCGTTGTATTTGTAATAAAAATGTTGGTATGCTAGGTCCTGGCGGTGATCTTTTTATAAAACGTGATAGTCAAAATTGTACAAAAAGTTTTTATATAATATATGTACATGGGCATATTGGGGAAGATATACCTAAAGCTGATAGCATTAAGATTGCACGAGAATTTCAAGAAGAATATCAAAGTGGTGTTGGTTTTGATGTTGTTGATACTGTAAAACATCAAGAAGAATACCAAGAAATTGTTGATAATTTTGATGATGTAGAACATCAAGATGTTAAAGAACCGCAAGGTATTGAGGAACATTCAATTGTTACTGATAAAGTTGATCTAGAATTAGTAAGCGATCTACAACTAATGCAACCAGAAAAAGTCGAAGATACTGCTTCTAGAAGTAGTAGTGGAAGCAGCACGCCTACTACTATTTGTACCAACTTTATTTCCTTTAACGAAACAGATGAGTATAGGAGGCTCGAAAGAGAATCAAAACAATTAATGTTTTTATACCGAAAACACCAATGGTTAAGAGTAACTGGTTTTATTAAAAATTTAGATAGTTTCGTTGGTATAAGAGATAATAGAATACTTGAGTTTTTTGATTCTGGTACACCTGGACCGAGAGATTATATTACAGGAAAATTACCGGTATATTATGCCTCACGGCATTCTAAAGAATCCCCTCGTTTTTGACATAACTTATATGATCCATGAACCAGAAAATAGGCCTATCTATCGGTATGGTAAAGGGTAGAAGTTTTTTTAAAAAATGTAGTAGGTAATATGCGAATTTCTATTGTGGTGCAAATGGTTTTACTGCAGTTTTGGATTCAGTAGCTGTATCGTAAGAATCTGCTCCAAATATTTTATTTAGGAATGGAATACTAATAGTTAATATTCCTAAAAATAAATAAGTTATTACAGTGGTTAGTGGTACCAATTTAGGATTATTGCGATGTTCTTTGTAATTAACTATAGATCCTACTAATAAGAAGACCCCAATTAATATACAAGCAGCCCAACAAAATTTAGTAAAAAAACTTAATCCATCAAATAGATTATTTGCTGCTCCCCCAACTGTGCCAGATAAGGCTATAGTAGGGTAACAAAAAATAATAATTAAAAGTTTTTTTAATGATTTTTTCATATGATTTTTATAATTATAACAAAAATTATAAAAATTTTTTATACAATTTTAGTTAAATTGTTTATGGGTCGTGAAGGAATCGAACCTTCGACCAATAGGTTAAAAGCCTACTGCTCTACCGACTGAGCTAACGACCCTAATTAGTTGTACGGATAAACTCGTGATTATACTGCTTTATTCCATAAAAACAATAGGAAAATTGCATCTATTGATATTTTTGATATATTGGTGGTCCTATGGATACCATATTAGTTATACCTTTAATTAAATTTTTACAAAGCCTCCCGCCAGAATATACTTCTTTAATTTTATTTATCGTTTGTATTGTTGCCATGTTATTAATGTTAAGATTATTTGGGGCAACTGGCTTATATGTGTATAACATCGTGGCGATGTTATCTGCCAATATTCAAGTTTTAAAGGGAGTGAATTTTGGTTTTAGTTCAGAACCAATAGCCTTAGGTACTATAGTTTTTTCTACCACATATTTGTGTAGTGATATTTTAACTGAACATTATGGGAAAGGCGTAGCAACTAAAGGAGTTTGGTTTTGTTTTGTAGCGCAATTATTAATGGGGATCTTCATGATTATTGCTATAGGGTATCCTCCCTTAGATTTGGCAACTGGATCAGCTCCTGGAACTGAATATATGTTGCAGACAGAACAGGCCATAGCTTTATTGTTTACCCCATCACTACGTATATTGTTTGCTAGTCTGTTATCTTTTGTAATTACCCAATTAATCAGCATTAGAATTTTTCAATTTTTACGTAAAATTACTAAACAAAAATTGCTATGGTTACGTAGCTTAACATCGACCATATTTTCTGCAACATTAGATACTAGTTTATTTAGTTTTTTAGCATGGAAACTTTTATCACCTAATCCAGCAAGTATGTCGGTATTATTTTATACCTATATTCTTTGGGGTTTAGTAACATATGTATTGGTAGTTATTTTATCGGCTCCGATACTTTATACAAGTTATCTTTTTAAACCTAGGAATGGTGGAGTACATGTTCCTAAATTAGAAGCATATGTACAATAATTTTAATTTTAAGATTTTACATAAATCTGTTAAAAGTCGGGCTCGTCTTGGAGAAATTGTAACTCCGCATGGGATAATTGAAACGCCAGCATTTATTTTTTGCGCAACTAGGGCGACTATTAAAGCAGTATCTCCTTGTGATATGAGATCTAGTGGTACTCAATTTATTTTAGCAAACACTTATCATTTAATGATTCAACCAGGCTCTGAATTAATTGCTCATTTTGGTGGATTGCATCGATTTATGGGTTGGGATGGACCAATTTTGACAGATTCTGGTGGTTTTCAAATTTTTAGTTTAGGGCATGGTTCGGTAGCTAATGAAATTAAAGGTAAAAGAAATGATTTTCGTCCAAAAACGCTATTAAATATTACTGAAGATGGTGCCTTATTTAGATCTTATTTAGATGGTAAAATGCATTTGTTAACTCCAGAACGATCTATTGAAGTCCAACGTGAATTAGGAGCGGATATTATTTTAGTATTAGATGAATGTACGCCTTTTCATGTAGAAAAAGAATATACTAAACAGTCAATGGAGCGGAGCCATCGTTGGGCTATAAGAAGTTTAGAAGAATTTAAGCGTGGGGATAATGGTAAGCAAGCATTATACGGTATAGTGCAGGGTGGGGTATACGAAGATCTGCGTTCCGAAAGCTGCAATTTTGTAAATCAAAATAATTTTTTTGGTCAAGCTATTGGTGGTTCTTTAGGAGAAAATAATGATCAAATGAAAGAAATAGTTATGATGACTGCAGCTAAATTAAATCCGGAAAAACCAACCCATTTATTGGGGATTGGTAGTATTAGTGATATTTTTTCTGGGGTAGCAGAAGGGATAGATACTTTTGATTGTGTACATCCTACTAGATTAGCTAGGCATGGTGGTGCTTTAATGCGGCCGCCTTTTTTACCAGAAGATAAAATAAGTAACCATGTTAATTTATTTAATAGTAGATTTCGCTTGGACGAGCAGCCAATCGAACCAGATTGTTATTGTTTAACTTGTAAAAAATATTCAAGAGGATATTTGCATCATTTATTAAAATCAAAAGAACTTTTAGCTTATCAATTAATTAGTATTCATAATGTAGCTTTTATGAATCGTTTGATGACATCTATACGTTTGGCGATTAAAAATAATTGTCTTGAAAAAGAGAGGCAACGATGGTTAAATGTTCAACAGTATGAACATAGTGTTTGTTAATTTACTAAAAGGATACAGCTATACAGTGTTTACAAAACAAATCTTTTTTAAGCGCGTACACAAAATAATTTTATTTATAACTATCTTTTTTTTAATTAGTGGGTGTAACAATTCAATAAGGAGTTCAAAAATGTCTACCATTCAACAAACAACTCCTCGTTTATTAACTTTAGTTGATTATCATAATCCTATTTTACGTAAATCTGCTAGTCTTGTACTTTTTCCTTTAAGTGAACAGGATCAGCAAATAATTAAAGACATGAAATATTCTATACAGCCAGAGCAACTTAAAGAAGCCAATGCTCCTTGGGATACAGCAGCTGGTATGGCAGCCCCTCAATGGGGAATTAATAAACAAATTTTTCTTTTTTCTCCAGAAAGGAATTCTGTAGATGGGTTAGAGGTAATTATTAATCCTAGTTATAAGCCAATAAAAGATACTGCAACAGGCGTGCTACAGCAAGATTGGAAGTGGGAAAGTTGTTTTTCTGTACCATTGGCTACAGGTAAGGTTAAACGGTATACCCATATAAAAGTGACATATCAAAATGAAAATGGTGAAACTATTGTACGAGAATTACATGATTGGCCGGCTCGTGTTTGGCAACATGAAAATGATCATTTAAATGGGATCCTTTACGATGATCCACGTTATATAAGTGCAGGAAAAAGTTCTGATAAACAACAATTTTCTTCCAAAGAAGATGTGGAAAATTTTTATAAGGCTAAAAAAGAAGAAGAGGAAAAAATCTAATATGCAATTTGATGGAGTGGTGTTCCCTGGTCAAGGTACCCAATTTCTAGGGATGGGTGAAGATTTTGTAAATCAATATGATGATGCAAAACAAGTTTTTAAGATAGCAAAAGATGCTTTAGGTTTCGATCTATACAAGATTTGTCAAAGTGATGAAGAAAAATTAAATAATACTGAATACACTCAACCGGCTATTTTGGCAGTAGAAATAGCTATGTATTTAGTATTAAAAAATCATTACGGATTATCTCCAGTTTTTTTTGCTGGGCATTCATTAGGAGAATATACTGCATTGGTTGCAGCTGAAGTAATACCTTTTGATGTTGCTCTACAAATTGTGCGGTTTCGCGGTAAATTAATGCAAGAAGCAATATTTCCAAATAAAGAAGCTAGTATGGTAGCTATTATAATGGATCCTTTACCTTTAGAACAAATTAAAACTATTAGTGATAGCTTTGGAGTGGATGTTGCTAATGATAATTCTATTCAGCAAGTGGTTTTAAGTGGATATAGCGAAGATATTAAATCTACAGTATCTGCTATAGAAAGGTATTGGCCTAATCAAGCTATAAGAGTGGTTTATCTTACGGTTAAGGCTCCTTTTCATTCTCGGTATATGGAAACAATTGAAACACCTTTTAGAGAATTTTTGGATCTGTTTAAAAATAAATTTAAAACTACTCATTTAACTTCTGTTGTTTCTAATTATAATGGTGATTTTTATGCAGATCTTAAAATAGAAACTTTAATTAATGGGCTAACTAAACAAATAAGTGGTTCAGTAAAATGGCGACAAAATATGAATGCTTTAATAAAATATTCTAAAGATATTTTAGAAATAGGTCCGGCTGCTCCATTACGAGGATTTTTTAAATCTATTGGTGTTACTGTACAAACAGTTACAAGTGTTAGGGCAATTAATAAAATGTTTGTTGATGTATGATTTTTATTCACGGCATTGGCCATTTTCATCCTGATAATATAATTGATAATCAATTTCTTACTGATTTAAACATAGATACTAATGATACGTGGATTATGGAAAGAGTTGGTATTCGCGAGAGACGAACGGTGCTTTCTTTGGATTATATTAAAGATACGTATAACAAGATCCCGTTAACAACTGGTCCACATATATCATTTTCAGATGCAGAAACTGGAGCAATTGCTGCTAAAAATGCTATTTCTCATGCTAATTTATTGCCGAAAGATATCGGTATGGTAATAGGTGGTGGTTGTTTACCGCAATATTCTTTACCAGCAGTAGCTTGTATAGTTGCTGCAAAACTAGGAATAGAAGCTCCTGCTTTTGATATTAATTCAGCATGTTCTACTTTTGCTGTTCATATGAATATAATTAATCAAATGGAAGAGAGTAGCTTACCGGATTATATTTTAGTGGTTATTCCAGAAAATATGACTCGTGCTATTAATTTTATGGATCGAAGGGTGGCAGTGCTATTAGGGGATGGTTCGATAGCATTAGTAGTATCAAAAAAGCATAAATCAAATACTTATATTACACATACTACAATTGAATCTAATCCAGGTTCCTACAAAACTATAATAGTTCCACCAGCAGGGCATTTTGAACAAGATGGTCCGGTGGTACAAAGATTTGCCATAAAAAAGACTTTGGCGACTATAGAACACTTAAGAAAAAAATGTAATATTAACCATAATCAACATTATTTTATTGGGCATCAAGCGAATCTAACTATGTTGCAATCAGTTTGCAAATTAGCTTCTATTCCAAATGAGTATCATTTATATAACGTTGATCAATTTGGTAACTGTGGTGCAGCTGGTGCTCCTAGTGTGTTATCTCAAAATTGGGATCTATTTAAAGCCGGTGATCAAATTATATTAGTTGTAGTTGGAGCAGGGTTAACTTGGGGTGGAATGGTAATTGAAAGATCATGAAAATTAAATATCAAGATTATTTAAAAAAAACTTCTTTTACGGAGGAAGAATTACTTGGTTGTGCTTGGGGTTCTTTAATAGAAGATCCTCCCAAAGAAGGATGCGGTACCCTGCCAGCACCTCCAATGTTAATGTTTAATAGGGTAGTAAAAATTGAACGCAATGGTAATAAAGGTCTTATTATTGCTGAGCAAGATATTAAGTTAAGTGATTGGTTTTTCCAATGTCATTTTCGTACCGATCCAGTACAACCCGGTTGTTTAGGAGTGGATGCGGTTTGGCAATTAGTTGGGTTTTATGCTACTCTATGTGGCGCAAAGGGTGCTGGAAGAGCATTGGGATCGAAAGAAATAGAATTTTTTGGTCAAATCCGTCCGCATAATAAGTTAGTGCGCTACGAAGTAAATATACGGAGATATATTGAAAAAGAATCTGTTGGAGCTTCTTACGCTATTGGTTCAGCCAATGTATTAGTAGATGGCCAAGCTATTTATACTATTAAAGATGCAAAGGTAGGGGTTTTTATTGGCATCCAATATGCCGATTATCCACATATTAGTAAAAACGCTATAGGGGGGAAAATTAGTTGAGTATCGAATTAAAAAAAACTACGCAATTAACTCCAGCTCAAGTTTTAAGCTATATTCCTCAACAGGAGCCATTTCGTTTTGTAGATCAAATTCTTTATATTAATGAGAATGAAATAAGTGGTATCTATACATTTAAGCCACAAGAATTTTTTTATGTAGGGCATTTTCCTAACAAACCTATAACTCCAGGGGTTATTTTACTAGAGTCTATGTGCCAAGTTGGGGTAGTAGCGTTTGGGATTTATTTGGTGTCTTTGGAGATCCCTAGTAATGAAATCAATAACTGGCTAACGGTGTTTACTGATGCAAAAATGGAATTTTTTAGATCGGTATATCCTGGTGATACTGTAACTATAAAAGCAACTAAGGTTTTTTGGAGAAAAATGAAATTAAAATCCAATATTGAAATGTATGATCAAAACAATAATTTATTAGCTACGGCAGTTGCGTCTGGAATAGGAGTGCCTAAGTGACATCAAGAGTAGTTGTTACTGGTTTAGGGGTATTAGCTCCTAATGCTCATGGCTTAAATGATTTTGAAATTGCGTTACGAAATGGTATTTCTGGGATCCGTCATTCTAGTTTATTGGAGGAATTAGGGTTTTCTTGTCAAGTTGTTGGGATCCCACAAAACGTTGATGTTTTGAAACAACAATATTTATCTACCCAAGCTTTAATGGCAATGAATAGCAGCATGGTTTTTGCGGCTATTGCGGCTATCGATTGTTGGCGGGATGCAGGTTTTGAAGTAATAGATCCTAGTGAAAATATAGTAGATTGGGATACTGGCGCAATTATTGGAACTGGGGTTGGTGGAACTGAAACAATTGGTGGGCCAGTAGCACAATTTACTGATCAAAAGAAAGTAAAACGTTTGGGTTCTACTATGGTAGAACAATCAATGGCAAGTGCTGCCAGTGCTTGTGTTGGTGGTTTATTAGGGTTAGGTGGACAAATTACTACTAATTCCAGTGCTTGTAGTACTGGAACAGAGGCAATAATTAATGCTTTTTGGATTATAAAAGAAGGAAGATTAAAGCGTATGTTAGCTGGGGCTACAGAGGGAGTTTCTCAATATACGTGGGCTACTTTTGATGCAATGCGAGTTCTTGCTCGGGGTTTTAATGGAACTCCAGAATTAGCATCTCGTCCAATGAGTCAAACTGCGTCTGGTTTTGTTCCAGGCGCTGGTAGTGGAGTATTAATGTTAGAAAGTTTAGAAAGTGCCCAAGAACGTGGTGCTAAAATTTATGCTGAAATTATAGGGGTAGAGGTTAATTGTGGTGGGCAGCGTAATGGTGGTAGTATTTCTGCTCCAAATTCAGTTGGGGTAGTGCGTTGTGTCCAAAAGGCTATTAATATGGCTAAAGTTACTTATAAAGATCTAGATTTAATTAATGGTCATTTAACCGCAACTATGGCGGATCCACTAGAAATTAGTAACTGGCAGAATGCTTTACAATGTAATGCCAAGGAATTTCCATTGATAAATTCAACTAAATCATTAATTGGTCATACTTTAGGGGCAGCTGGTGCTATAGAATGTGTTGGTGGTATATTGCAGTTATATAAAGGGTTTATACATGGGTCAATTAATTGTGAGGATCTCCACTTTAAGCTTGAGCAGTTTTCCGATAGTATTGTTCACCAGACAAAAGAAAAAGATTTAAATATTGTAGCTAAGGCGAGTTTTGGTTTTGGTGATGTTAACGCCTGTTTGATCTTTAAACGATGGAATTAATAATTTTTTATTTTGGAGGTTAATATTATGGTAGATGCGGTTTGTAACGATACAATTTTAAAAGACTTAGTAGCTATAATTAGTCCTTATTGCAAAAGTGATGCATTAAAAGATGTAGTCAAAGAAACACGGTTCATTGAAGATTTAGGTGTAAATTCAGCTAGACTTGTTGATATAGTAATAGACATTGAAGATAAATTTAATGTATCTATTGATGATGAATCTGCCGATAAAATCCGTACCATTGGTGATGCGATGGATGTTATTGAAGCAAAAATGAGTTAATGAATTATAAAAAAAAATAATAGTAGAATTATTTTTTCAGAAGATTATTTGTTTTTGCGTATTGTCTTTTATTTATCCAATATTTTGGGTTTGGTTGTTTATTATTAAACAATATCATATAACACAATTACAAGAGATCCGGGATGAATTTAAAAAAATAACTTGTAAAGTAGCAAGATCTCCCTTAATAATTTGTCCTAATCATTTAACTTATATTGATTCTATGTTGTTGTTACTATCATTTGACTCATTGTGGCATTATATGTTTCGATTTTATACCTTTGCTTGGAATTTTCCAAAAACAGAACATGTTAAAAATAATTTATTGTACAAAGTTATTTGTTATTTAGGAAAATGTATATTGCTTGATGTAAATGTTTCAACTGAACAATCTATGAAAAAAGCAGTATATTTATTAATGCAAGGAGAATATCTTATGCTTTTCCCAGAAGGGCATCGTAGTACTAATGGATTAGTCGATACTCAAAATTTTGCATATGGTGTAGGAAAATTAGTAAACGAAGTTCCACATACTAAAATATTATGTGTTTATTTGCGTGGTTCTTCGCAAAAGAAAGGTAGTAATTTTCCTAATAGAGGAGATCAGTTTTATTGTAAATTAAAATTAATTTCACCAACTACTACTGGTAGTGGCTTGCGGGCAGCACGAGAAATTTCTAAAAATATTATAGAAACTATTTCGGGTTTAGAACAAGATTATTTTAAAGAGGCAGTATGCTTACATTAGGTGTAACTGCTCGCCATAGTACCTGTTGCTGTACGAGGAACGTACTGTTTGAGCGCGATTTTTTTTATTTTGATCAATCAAAGAACGTGAGTTACGTACCGGAGTACAGTAACAGGTACCAGGGCAAGCAGTTACGATTAGGTAATGATATAGTAGATCTATCGTTACCATATGCTAAATATAAATATTTAGATCAAAGATTTTTAAAACGCGTATTTACTACAGAAGAACAGAATAGTATTTCGAATGCTATTTATAAATCAAAAATGTTTTGGGCAATATGGGCTGCTAAAGAAGCGGCTTATAAAGCTTGTAAGAAGAAATTTCCTGAAGTAATATTTAGTCATAACAAATTTATTATAGATCGTAGTACTTTAATTAATTTACAATATACTAATAAAACCAATGAAATTTTTGGAATTGTAGTATATAAAGATCAAATAATCTCTTTGCGCTGGCAATACTATTCTAATTATGTGCATGCTACTGCGGTTCTTTTAGAAAACAGAGAAATATTTACAGAATGGGGAAAAATTAATTTTAATATAACTAAACGTTCTATTTTTTTAGATTTTTTAAATAAGTTAGGTTTAGTAAAATATCTAAAAAAATATTTTACTAAACGAGAATTAAGTTCGATTTTTTCAGAAGAATCATTAATAACTAGATTTTATGCTAAGAGGTTTTTAAAATCTTGCGGCTTTAAGCAAAATATCGAAATTATTAGATCTAATGGGCCACCAATGTTGTTTATTAAAGAACACCAATTAATTGAACACGAAATAAGCCTTTCGCATGATGGTAATTTTATGGCGGTATGTTGTTATACTGTTCACACATAAGTTTTCGGTACTCTAAAAAACAAGGAGTGTTGTTTGAGCCTCTTTGACTCTAGTTGCTTCTTAACTTTGCGAAAGGCGAGTTTCACGAAAAAATGTCAGGATAGACATTTTTGACGTGTGTAACACGCCAGAATGGCGAGCGCCAGGATGTGGCGCGAGTCACTTGTTTTTTAGAGTACCGAAAACTTATGTGTGAACAGTATACATTTTTTTTAGTACATAATCCCCGGGAGCGTCTTTTAAAATGCTTAGTTTGGTAGTGGTTTTAATATCTAGATCTACAGCATTTATTTGAGTAGAGTCAATATTGTGTTTGCTAATGTAATTTGGCCCCATTTAACTTTTTATTTTGGCCCCACCATAGGCGAGTTAAACCACATGCATAAATTTAAATTATGCAT
>CAIVQA010000091.1 GCA_903907935.1 uncultured Francisellaceae bacterium | reverse complement strand
TTATCTATAACATATTTATAATATAAATAACATAAAATATGCTTTCTAAAAGAGATTGCCTTCGAAAAATAAAAAAACCTGCTGATGTAGCACCATTGCCTTCAGCAAAAAAAATTTGTCCAGTAATGACACCGATTGATCTAGATGAATTGATTAAATTATACATTTTGCAAAAAAATTATCATGAAATTCCAGATCAAATTGCTTATAACGGTATTACTCATAAACAAGTATTTCAAAAATATTATGAAGATCTTTGTGATAAGCATGGAGTAATTTTAAATGTTGATCCTTGTTTAGCTCCAGCAATGTTTACATCGCAACCTAATATTCCTTTTATATTATTTAATACAGCGGCAGGTCAACGTAGAGGAAAGCAACCTCTAATCATTCACACTCACGGTGGGCCACACGTATATATTCCACCAGATTTATATCATGCAGAAATAGCTTATTTTTTGTCGCAAGGATTTGTTGTTGCATGTCCTAATTATCGAGGTAGTTCTGGTTATTCACCTGCACATACTCCACCTGCAGAATGGATAAAATTACAAGAAGATTTTGAAAATATTGATTATGAAATTACAGGACCAGAAGATGTATATACGGTAGCGGTATATATGAGCAAAAAACATGGTATTGATCCTAATAAAATATTTTTGCGGGGAGGTAGTTTTGGATCTTTTATTAATGCTCAATTATTAAAACAAATCGATCAAAAAAAATTTAAAAATATATTTTGTGGAGTACATTTAAGTGGAGGAGTAAGTTATCCAGCAGCTTCAAGTTTACCTGTAGATATACCTATACTTATTACTCATGGATTACGAGATCCAATAGCTAGCTGTGATAAAGCATTTGTTTTTATGGATAATATGCTTCTTTTTAGAGAACTTTACTTAACTCAAGATTTAAGTGGCCAACAAGTAGAAACATTTATTGCAGAAACTGGTAATCATCATTTAATTGATCCAAGATTAGAGATCGATGACTTAAATTTTTATTTTAGTGTAAAAAAATTACAACAAGTTATGATGGCTATGGCACATCATAAAGTAATTAAACAAAGCATTAAGTGTCAGTCTCCTTTAGAAGAATTAGAACGTTATTTATCTTTATCTACAGGGTTTATAACAGGATTGTTAAATGGTACATATCAATTTACTCCGTTACATGATCAAGTTATAGCTTTAGCAGCTTATAGGGATCCACAAGTGGATCCAGAGCTTGCTATGCAAGCAACTGAATATGTTAAAAAAAAATATCCAGTTCTAGCGCCTGCAAAAACAATTGGGGATCCAGCTACTACCCAGGTATCGGAGTTGAAAGTAATATCTATAGATTTAACAAATAAACATCTACATTTTGGTCCAACAAAAGCGTTATTAAAGTTATATTTAGGACAAAAATATACAGGAAATATTGGCGAAGATTTAAGTAATTTTCTAACAACCACTAGTTTCTTTGAATTTCCATCTACAGATCCAACTCAAAATGATACATATGATGGTTCGTTGATGACAAGAAATAAAAAATTTTTTTCACAAGTTATAGAAATGATCGAAACAGAAGAAGCGTGTTTAAGAGAAAATCCAACTAGATTTGTTGCTTATCATGCGGCTTCTGGTGTAATTTTGTTTTTATACAATTTTATTGATTTGTGGACAATAGTGTTGAGTGGCAACGGTATACCAGAAGATCTAGACACAATTAATAATATGCGGTTTTATGATTTTATAACCAAACGCTTTAGTAATATAAGTGATTTTCGTAAAGATATGGAATCTAGGGCCAAAGGAAGATATTGGACCGAGATATCAAAAGATCATAATTATGTACCAGATTTATATTATTATTATGTACCTAAACCAGGACAAGTAAGTAATCAACAATATTTAGATACTCTATTAGAAAATATATTTCTTAAAGCTTCTTTTGGGCCGCGAGTATCTTTTAATAGTACAGAAGCATTTAAAGATAGAGCTCTTGCATGTAATCCTTCTCTTTTATCAAATAATCACAGTACAGCTTCTTGGTCGTTATGGTGGTATTTTAAAAAGGCTCTTAATCCTATAACTGTTCTGGATAAATTAGAAATTTTTAAAGTTATAAATTTGTTTTTAGATATGCTTGGATTGGATTCTTCGGTAATAATCAGTGATTATTACGAACTTTTTAACGAATTAATATCAGAATTAGAACAACAAGCAATTATGCAACAAATATTTATTCCTTATGAACTGGTTAAAAAAATAATTTATATGTGTCAATTATGGGGAGTGCCATTTGTTAGCGAATTAGGAACATTAGACCCAACTAAAGTTGTCCAACAATTAATTTTAAATCCAGAATTATTGGAAAAAACTATTAGAGATCTATATAAGGAAGAATTTTTTAATTTTGAACAAAATCCAAACTTTGGAAAGCCAATTTCAGAAAAAGGTATTTATTTTGTAAGTTTATTACAACTTAGAGTCTTATTATCATTTAACAAATCTGATGGCGTTGATATAAAATCTTATGTTCGTTCTCAAGAACAATTTATTAATATGGTTCGCAAGATGTCGTCGCTTGTTAGAAAACATTTTGCAAATTATTTAACAAATGATACATTGTTAAGTGATGCCGTTATGCTAGGAGCAGATAGAGAAAAAAATAATTTTTTAGTTCAATATGGAAGAAATTCAAGTAAACCACAAACTGTTTCGTTACAAATCTTATATGAATTACATAAGAAATTAACTGCAGGACTTTTACGCCGTTGCGATATTAAACATATCATTGACGCTAGTAAATCACAAAATGCTAAATTGCAAAAAATGTTGCAAGAAAAAAACAGTCCACCGTGTGTGGACTTTAAGTATGATGATGTATGTAAAAGAGGAGAATTTAGTAGTATTTTTAAACTATGTTCTTATATTGAAGGATTTACTTATTATGGTCTTGTAATAGATGCGGTTGATAGTAGCAGCAAGCTTGATCAAAAAGAAAAACAACAGCTTAAAGAATTAGTTGATGAGTTATGTAATTCTGATAAACCTTCATTTAATACAAAACTAAATGTTTCGTTTGATAGGTTGTTAAGGTTATGTGTAGATGAGTATAAATATGTTCCAGATGAGCACGAAATAATTAATAAAAAAGAATGTAACACTTTAGTTGAACGAGAACAGATAGTGGCAAAAGAAATAAATATGGCTGCTAGATCTATTTTATTAGAATTTAACAGAAAATATTCATACATGCATTATCAATCGCATCAACGGTTATGAGCTTAAAAAACACTGTAAGCGTTCATACCTTCTGAATTAAACTTTCATAATTTTTGTCGTAAGTTTCTCCATAGTTAAATAAAAAATTGGAGTTACATAAAGGGTTAATGTTTGGGAAAATAATAACCCTCCCACCACTGCAATACCCAATGGTTGCCTAGATTCGCTACCGACACCGAAACCTAATGCTAAGGGAAGAGTAGCTAAAATGGCTGCCATGGTTGTCATCATAATAGGCCTATAACGAACCGAGCATGCTTGTACTATAGCATCTGTCGGATTAAGGCCACGTTTACGTCTTTCTTCTAGTGCAAAATCAATCATTATAATGCCATTTTTTTTGACCAAACCAACTAACATGATAATGCCAATAAAACTAAAAATATCCAGTTCTTTACCAAAAATATAAAGAGAAAGTAATGCTCCAAATGCTGCAAATGGCAATGCTGTTAATATAGTGATTGGATGAATAAAATGTTCGTATAAAATAGCAAGTACCATGTAGATCACTAAAACCGTAAATAGTAAAAGTAAGGGGAGAGTGGTGGTGGAGTCTTGAAAATTTTTCGCAGAACCAGCAAATGATCCAGTAATTTCGGTAGGTAATGTGGTTTTTGCTAAAGATTCGATTTGATTGGTTATTGTGCCTAAAGAAGCACCTAATGCAGTGTTAAACGATATGGTAACTGCAGGTAGCTGGCCATAATGATTTACCGATAATGGTCCAACACCTTCTTCTATTTTTACGACTGAGTTTAATGGAACCATTGCTTTATTAGGCGTATGTAAATAAAGCATATTTAGGGAATTAATATTTTTTTGATATTTAGGATCGACCTCAAGAATTACTTGGTATTGATTGATAGGAGTTATGATAGTACTGATCTGATTTTTCCCGTATGCAGCATAAAGTAACGATTCAATCTGGGCTGGTGTTATATTAAGTTCTGCTGCACGATCGCGCAAAATATGGAGATGAAGTTCAGGATTGTTTAATATAAGATCAAAATTTACACTTTGGGTTCCTGGGATTTTGGTAATTTGATCCATAAAAGGTTTAGAAACCTTTTTAAGATCCTCCCAATTGGGACTTTGCAGCACATATTGGTAAAGGCCAGTTGAACTAATACCACCTATACGAATAGCCGGAGGAGTTTGTAAAAATACTTTTATGCCGGGAGCTTTATGTAATTCTTGGTTTAATTGTTGAATAATTTCATCAGAAGATTTATGGCGTTCTGAATTAGGTTTTAAACGAAGAATAATCATTCCTGTATTACTAGTATTAACAGCACCGGAGCCTTGTCCTAAGGTAGACATTATTGCTTCAATATTTGGGTTGTGCGATATTAAATCCATAACTGTTTGTTTCTTTTGATAAATTCTGGAAAACTTAATCCTTCTTGAACTTGAGTTGCTCCAGAAATCAGACCAGCATCTTGAGATGGAATAAACCCTTTTGGTATTAAATATAGTAGCCATATAGTCATAATTAAGATAATTAATATTATCCACCAAACAATTTTAGTATGATTAATAGTCCATTGTAGACTTTTTATATATAAATATTTACTACGTTCAAATGCTTTTAAAAAATGATCTACTATAAAATTAGCATCTTTCATCCCGCCAACTGATAAAAAACGACTTCGTAACATTGGTGTTAAAGTAAGAGAGACAAATCCTGAAAATAAAATGGTAGATCCGACTACAACCGCAAATTCATGGAATAATCTACCTAATAGTCCTCCCATGAAAAGGATTGGTATAAAAACAGCTGCTAAAGATAAAGTCATAGATAAAACTGTAAATGAGATTTCGGCAGTAGCATCAATAGCAGCTTTAAATCTATTGGCTCCAGCTTCCATGTGTCTAAGAATATTTTCTAAAACAACAATAGTATCATCAATTACAAAACCAACTGCTAATACTAATGCCATTAAAGATAAGTTATCAAGGCTATAGCTAAGAAGATACATAACTGCAAAGGTGGCCACAATAGAGGTTGGAAAATCAAGAGCAGTTATAAAAGTAGCTGATATACTATTAAAAAACAAATATGTGACTAATAACACTAAAAATACTGCAAAAAGCAAGTTAAATTTAACATCTTTTACTGAATCATTAATAAATACTGAGCGATCATAAACAGTTTTAATTTTAACATCACCAGGTATTTTTTTTAAAAGTTTTGGTAAAACTTTAAATATTTCACGTACGATTTCTACTGTATTGGTTCCAGGTTGACGTTGTACCGCCAATACTATTGCTCTTTTATTGTTATACCAAGTGGCTATTTGATCGTTAGCTACACTATCTATAGCGGTACCAATATCTTTTACTCTAACTACAGCATTATTATTGGTGGTTAAAACAGCCTCGTTATATTCTGAAGCAACATTAAGTTGTCCGTCTACTTTAATCAATCGATAGTTACCGTCAGATTGTAAAGTGCCGGAAGGTTGATTAGTATTTAGAGATGGAACAATATTAGAAATATCATTTAGATCTAAATTCATAGTTGCTAATTTATTTGGGTTTACTAAAATTCTTACTGCATATTGTTGAGAACCATATACATTTACTTCGGCAACTCCTGAGATCATCGAAAGACTTTGAGCAATATAAGTTTCTGCATAATCATCTAATTTTGATAATGGTAAATGCTCGGCCATAAATGCTAAAATTAAAATAGGTGCTAAAGTTGGATTTACTTTACGTAAACTAGGTGGAGTAGGCATTCGAGGAGGAAGTTGTTTAGCAGTTTGAGAAATTGCTGCATTAACATCTTGTGCCGCAGCATCTATGTCTCTTTCTAATACAAATTGTAAGGTGATTATAGTTTGTCCAGCATTACTTACAGAACTCATAGAATCAATACCGGCAATAGTGCTAAATTGTTTTTCTAAAGGAGTAGCAACCGTACTTGCCATAGTTTCCGGATCAGCACCAGGAAGGCTAGCAGTTACTACAATGGTAGGAAAATCAACATTTGGTAAATCACTAACTGGTAAAGTACGATAGGCAAACCAACCGAAAATTATTAATGCTAACATTAGTACCGTAGTTGCAACAGGACGTTCGATAAATGGTCTAGAAAGATTCATTATTTAACGTCCCTTTTAGAAATTCTTTGAATAAGTATACCTTCGGTAAAGTTAGGTGGTATGGTTACAATAACTTCTTCTGTACCTAATAATCCTTTAGATATAACCACTAAATTATCTATTTGTCTTGATACTTCAATGCGTTTTATGATTGATTTATTATTTTCTACTGAGTAAACAAAACTGCCTATCTGATCAATTTGAACAGCACCAACAGGAACTACTATTGCATGATGATCTATACTAACAATTACTTCTGCATTTACCAACATTCCTGGCCATAGGGCATGATCAGAATTATTAATTTCGGCTTTTAATAGAAAAGTACCAGTTTGTTGATTAATAGTATTATCTATAAATATTAATTTGCCATGTTTTATCGATTTTGTTTCATCGTCAATTGATACTTTAACTTGCAGTGGTTGTTGTTTTTGATAATGTAACAAAGTTTTTAATTGATTTTGAGTTAAATTAAAATCCACTAAAACCGGATCTAATTGATTAATAGTTACTAGTGGTAGAGTACTATTAGCTATTGCTAAATCTCCTGGTCTTACTGTAACATTTCCTGTTTTACCATTTATTGTAGAATAAATTTTGGTGTAACTTAATCCAATTTCTGCTTGATGTAATTGGGCCAAATCAGCCGCCACCACTCCTTTTTGAGCTTCTACTATAGTTACAGCCTGCTCTTTTTGTTGACGGGTTACATAGTCTAATTTTGCTAGTTCTGTTAAACGTTTTGCATCGGCTTCGTTTTGTAACAAAGTTGCTTGATCTTTAGCAAGGTTTGCTTTTGCTTGTAGTATGTTTTCTAAAAATGAAGAAGGATCTAATTCAAACAATAATTGTCCTTGTTTTACTTGTTCACCTTCACAAAAATGGATCTGTTTGATAATTGCTGTTACTTGTGGGGTGATGGCAACAGTGTTTTTTGCTTCGATATTTCCTGGGGCACCTAATAAATAAGGCATTGGACGAATAGAAGCATATTCAGTTTCTACTAGAACAGTAGATTTTTTTTTGTGGTGGCTTTTGTTTATGTATATATAAGAAAGCTTTAATAACACTATAGATACTATAATAAAATCTGCTATAAAGAAAAATAATTGTTTTTTAGTGTTAAATTTAAAAAAACTCATTTTTGTTGATACTCATGATTATTAATTATATTGGTCGGTATATTTATTTTACCTAAAGCTGCCGATAGCTGTGCTAATGTTGTGTACCAATTTAATTTAGATTCTATTAATTGAGTTCTAGCATTAGACAATGTTGCTTGAGTAGTTAATACATCTAAAATATTTCCTAAACCGGCTTTATATTGCCCATACGTTTGTTTTGCTGCTTGCACGCTACTTTTTAAAATTTTTTGATTAGTATTGATAGACTTTGCAGCAGTTTCTAAAGCAAAATAAGATTGCCATACTTGAAAATCAATTTGTCCAGCTAAAACATCTCTTTGGGCTTCTAGTTGTTCTTTTTGTGCTTGGGCTTGTAAGATCATAGATTGCCTAGAAAATCCACTAAAAAGTGGTATATTAACGGTTAAATCAAGACTATTGGTTCGACCATTTAATTGTGAATTTTTAGAATAAGTACGTTGAATATTGGTGTTTAACCCTAGTGTTGGCCAATCTTGCCGGCTAGTTGCAATTAACTCTGCTGCAGCTGCTTTTACTGCGGCGTTAGTTGCTAATAAATCTGGGCGATTTTCTTTAGCAAACTTTAACAATTGTCCCATAGTTTTAAGTATTGGTTTAATTTTAACTTGTTCTGATATATTTATAAGAGTAATAGGAACTTCTACTGGTAACCCAATAGTTGAAGCTAATTGTCCTTGGGTTATTTTTAATGCTCCTTCTGCTCCTGCTAATGCTAATTCTGCTTGACCTAATGCACTTTCTGCTTGGTATACATCACCAACTGTTGCCATACCTTGGTTGCGTAATGCTTTTGCTAATTTTAAATTTTCATTACTTTCTTTAACACTATCTTGTGCGGATAATACTAATGCTTTTTGCCATATCAATTGATAATAAGCTTGTTCTACTTGTAAAATAATTTGTTGAAAGGTTGAATCTTGGGTTAATTTGGCTGCTTGCAACTGAAAATCTGCCGCCTTTACTTGTTCGATTCTTACTCCAAAATCCCATATTAAATAATTTAAACTAATACCTGGACCATGGGTGTTTTGAGTTTTATTATTGTAGGTAAGTGCGCTTTTTTTAAAATTATCTTTAAATGAACTGTAACCATATGTTGCATTAAGTTGTGGCCAATAACTGCTATAATTTATTCCAAGATTTGCTAATGCAAGCTTAATTTGTGCCCAAGTTGTTCGAGTAGTAGGATTACAACTTAAGGCGAGATCAGAAATTTGTATCAAAGTTAAAGGTTTATTAACCAATGGTTCTGGTAATGCAGTACAAATAGGGGTTGCTATAGCAACATTTTTAACTATAAGCATTATTCCTATAATGATTATTTTTTTATTGATCATTATTTTTAAAGGCCCAAAAACTTGTATAATATTATTGTATTATACACCAAACGTAGCCGACCGACTTACTTAAAATCTGACAATTCTTGATAATTAAACAAACTAAATTAAAATAAATATATAATCGTTATAAATAATAAAATAATA
>CAIVQA010000090.1 GCA_903907935.1 uncultured Francisellaceae bacterium | reverse complement strand
CCGGAATTGCTGCTCTAGCATCATTTACAAAAATATTTAATGTTTGACTATAACTAGCGCTAGATGTAGCACCAATAGTAGAACTAGTTATCCCAGAAATATCATTAGTTAATATTGAAATGCTAGTTGGTCCACTAAAATTAGAATTCGGAGTAAAAGTTAATCCGTTTAAATAATTATTAATGCTTGATGCCGTACCAACTATAGTCATAGCATCGCTACCGTTTCCAGTAACTGTAACTCCTATTGTAGGATTAGAAGATGCTATAGTACCACTACTATTAGCTACTTTTAACTGAACCATAATGCTAGTAGCATTGGATGCATCACTAATAGTTATCGCATTGCTATTTGACAATACTAACGGCGTATCTATATTAATAGTTTGCACCGGAATTGCTGCTCTAACATCATTTACATTAATATTTAATGTTTGACTATAACTCGAAGGATCACTAATTGGAACACCGGAAATATCATTAGTTAATACGTTAATATTGGTTGAACCACTAAAATTAGAATTTGGAGTAAAAGTTAACCCATCTAAATAATTGGTAATATCAGTTGCAGCACCAATGATAGTCATAGCACCGCTACCGTTTCCAGTAACTGTAACTCCTGTTGTAGGATTAGAAGACGCTATATTACCGCTACTATTAGCTACATTTAACTGAACTATAATGCTAGTAGCATTGGATGCATCACTAATAGTTATCGCATTGCTATTTGCTTTAGACAACACCAACGGCGTATCTATATTAATAGTTTGTACCGGAATTGCTGCTCTAGCATCATTTACATTAATATTTAACGTTTGACTATAGCTTGAAGGATCACTAATTGGAACACCGGAAATATCATTAGTTAATACGGTAATATTGGTTGGACCACTAAAATTAGAATTTGGCGTAAAAGTTAATCCATCTAAATAATGGGTAATATCAGTTGCAGCACCAATGATAGTCATAGAACCACTACTGTTGCCGGTAACAGTAACTCCTGTTGTAGGATTGGAAGACGCTATAGTACCGCTATTATTAGCTACATTTAACTGAACCATAACGCTAGTAGCATTGGATGCATCACTAATAATTATTGCGTTGCCTTTAGCTGCAGACAATACTAATGGAGTATCTATGTTGACTGTTTGTTCTGGTGCTACTCTAGCATCATTTACATTAATACTTAATGTTTGACTATAACTAGCGCTAGATGTAGCACCAATAGTAGAACTAGTAGTTCCAGAAATATCATTAGTTAATATTTTAATGCTGGTTGGACCACTAAAATTAGAATTTGGAGTAAAAGTTAATCCATCTAAATAATTGGTAATATCAGTTGCAGCACCAATGATAGTCATAGAACCACTACTGTTGCCTGTAACAGTAACTCCTGTTGTAGGATTAGAAGACGCTATAGTACCGCTACTATTAGCTACATTTAACTGAACCATAATGCTAGTAGCATTGGATGCATCACTAATAGTTATTGCATTGCTAGTTGCTTTAGACAACGCCAACGGCGTATCTATATTAATAGTTTGCACCGGAATTGCTACTCTAGCATCATTTACATTAATATTTAATGTTTGACTATAACTCGAAGGATCACTAATTGAAATTCCAGAAATATCGTTAGTTAACACCACAATACTGGCTGAACCACTAAAATTAGAATTAGGAGTAAAAGTTAACCCATTTAAATAATTGGTAATATTGGTTGCATTACCAACTATAGTCATAGCACCGCTACCATTTCCAGTAACTGTAACTCCTGTTGTAGGATTAGAAGACGCTATAGTACCACTACTATTAGATACATTTAATTGAACCATAACGCTAGTAGCATTGGATGCATCACTAATAGTTATCGCATTACCATTTGCCTTAGATAAAACTAATGACGCATCTATATCAACTGATTGTGGAACTACATCTATAGCATAATTTACACCTATATTTAACGTTTGACTATAACTTGAAGGATCACTAATTAAAACTCCAGAAAGATCGTTCGCTAATATTTTTATACTTCCATTCCCAATTCCAGAAGGCGTAAAAGTTAATTTACCTAAATCTGTATTAATGTTACTAACAGTATCAGTAATAGTAATAGTATTATTAGAACCAGTTGTAATAGTTGCATTGCTAACGGTACCGTTGAAATTAATGGTACCGTTAGTTGCAGTTAATTGTACTGTAACAGTAGTATTCTGACCACCAACAGAATCACCAACAGTTATACCATTAGTTCCAGATAAGGTTACAAAGTTATTAACACTATCAAAATTAACAGATGACGGCACAGTTACCGTGGCACCATTCATTTTAATATTAATAGTTTGAATATAACTTAGCGCATAATTAACATCTATTGCTTTATTAAATAGTCCATCAACCACAACGGTAATTTGAGCCAAACCATTAGCGTTTGCTGTAAATATTAGCCCATCTAAATCAGTAGTAACATTGCTAATCTTATCTACAATAGTAATAGTGTTGATGTTATTACTATTATTAGCAACCAATGTACCATTATTAGTTGTAGTAATATTGTTATAATTAGTAACGTTCGATCCAAAACTAAAAGTTCCATTTGTAGTAGATAATTGAAACTTAATTGGATCTGTCGTATCAACCAAAGTTCCAACAGCATCAGCTACCGTTATAGCATTACCATTACCATTACCATTAGAAAATACCACTTTAGTACTTGTAGAACTAATGTTTACATTTGGAATAGATTGTACTGAATAAATTGTTGTGCCAGAAGCAGTAGCTCCACTACTAACAGTATAAGAATAGCCGGCATATCCAACGTACCCAACAGTAGGGGTAAATATTATATCTTTTATATCGGTGGTAATTTCTGGATTATAAATGCCTGTTACCTTAATGATATTACCAATTGCAGTAAGAGTAGTAGAAACATTATTATTATCAAGATTATAAAAAGTAATATTACTAGTTTGCCCTGGACTATTAGTAAGGGAAGATGCGGTAGTATCGTTAACAAAAAATGATGTTGTACCATTAACCGCTTTTAAATTTAAAACTGGATCCAAATTAGGAGTCAAATTTGGAGGATACATACTAAGACCAAGATCAGGATCGTTATAAACTATTAACTGGATGTACTCAACATTAGCCGTTGTACTGTCGCTATACGGTATGTTTGCAATGGAAACATTTGGTAAATCCTCTGTATTAACTTTAATATAGTATGTAGCAGATTGGCCAACTTGTAATCTTGTTGGATTTAAAACAATCATATTTAAATTGCTTAAATCAGAATTTACATTACTTAACGTATCATTCAAATACAATTCTGATGATAACCCAATAGAATAGGATATAGAAACTTGTTGACCATTTGTTCCTGTAACCGCAAATAATTTAACTTGAACATTACCACCAGCATTATCCGCATCTTCAACTTGTAATGGAATATTAATAGCATACAAAAATGGTGATAACGTAGCAGGTATAACACCAAAACCAGTTAATTGGTCACCATAGTCATCATAAGTAATTGGCACAGCACTTATAACCGCATCATTCACTATTGGTGGTTTTTCTTGGGTTACCACCGGTAATAAGTTTTGGACCGGAGGATGAACAACAGTAGCAGGTTGGTTTACTACAGGAGGATTATTAACAACTACAATATTATTATTGTTTTGGTTATTTCCAGTTGCTGCAATTTCTGACGAAATACTAGAAGAAATATCTTGTTGTGTATTAGCTATAACACTATCCTGCAACTCTACGCCTTGTGCTACATGTTGGCTCAAATGCAATGCATCTTGTTCAACTTTTTCATGTTGATTAGAATGATCTGTTTTCTTATGAGTAGCTGAATCTTCTTGTGAAGATTTCGATTGCGCTGCAGTAAAAGCAGTATGACTTAGAATATTATGAAGATCTTCAGTTGTCCCTACTATTATTGAAGAATTATTTAGCTCATGTTGAATCTCTGCATTAGTATGTGTACTGCCATCTGAAAAATGGATAGTTACAGTATGCGTTCCATAAAATCCATTAATAATAATTTTTTGATTACTTTCTACAATTACTAAATTATTACCTTCTTTGTAGATAGGTATATTACCAGAAAACAAATCTCCAAATGATACATTAAGGTTTGCTGTAATATTTTCAGCACTATTAGAACCATCAAGACTACTAGTGTCACTAATTTGCAAATTTTTATTTGTTGTACTTTTTTTGCTCATAAAAAAATATAAAATCAATATAAAAAAGCAATTAAATTTGCTCGATAATTTTGAATATTTAACAATTACTTAATATTTAGCTTAGCAACGATTTGCATTGGTGAAATTACACTTGACTAATAAAAATTCAATTAAATAAAGTTGAAATAAGAAACGCATTCGTGTACGTTCCTAACAACTCCCACTAAAAAGATTTTTTGTACTAAATTTATTGTATGCGAACAAATAAATTAGGATTAACACTCCCAGAACAAACTAACAACAAGCCAACAATAGATTTATCGGTAGAAGGGGTAGAAAAATGGCGTTCACATTTGCAAACAGCTGATACTGGTGAAACTGCACACAATGTTTTTACCATGTTAAAAGAAATGAATTCTACTATAATACCACCAACCAATAGATTTCAAGTATTAGAATTATTAAGACCTTTATCGCAAGTAATATTCCAATTACTTAAAAAACACTATGTTAATAGAACTCAACCGTTATCTCCAAAAAAACTTAATATAGTAGAATTATCCAGAATATTACAAACTGAAATGTTAAATAGCTACAAAATAATTATTGAAGATATTGCAAATGACCCATCAGCAACCTTAAAAACCGAAATACTACCTAATGCTATTTATAGAGCACTTAGACATTTTAATAATATATTGTCTAGCTACTATCAACTATATTCCGAACAACCAGCTAACATTTGGAAAGAAATGCACATACTATACAAGTATGCCTTAGATTGTAAAATAGCGGAAAATCCTATTACTTTAGAAATAATGGAAAACAATAAAAACCTAGTAGCTACCACTCCATATAAACATGCAATATTTTTAGCATCTATCCATCCATATCAATGGAGACAATCTGAGCAAGAAATGCTATACAAATACGCTAATTTATGGGATGAATTTATTACCATACGAAGCTTTAAATCTAAAGATCGTACTGAAAACTCTGGTATTATATTTATACCTATTAACGAAGATTTAAGCCCATTTCCAATTACTATAAAAAAAACAACTATTAATGATTCTGGGCTTATTTTAGATCTTTCTAATTTAGTTTCTTATTTAAAAACCAACATCAACAACTTAAAAAATATTTCTGGAACTGAAACAGCAATCGAAATCTATAGTTTACAAAAATTAGCTTCTTATATAATTGGTGGACCAACAAGAAAAATGGAACGTTTTAATATTATTGGACAAGTATCGGCAGCTTTTGGAGCTTTATCTACCCATTATCATATAAATCAAAGAAGACTTTTTAAACCTGAAAATGTAGGAACAGACACCCCAGAAGATAGCATGCAAGAACTAAATTCCGATTTATCTTTAGATGATGCCCTCTCGTCAAATAGCAACACCGAACAAGAATTTAAAGCAGATACTTTTTTATATAAATGTAAACTAATGAATATTCATGGAGAAGGAGCTGGAATTAGTTTTCAAGATATCTCTTTCCCACCAATTCAACCTGGAGAAATAGTTGCCATGACTATAGCTAGTAGTGACGGCGTAGATTTAGATGAAACTCACTGGAATATAGGTACCATATGTTGGTTAAAACATGACGCCCAAAATAAATTAATAGCTGGCATAAAAATATTAGCTCCTTTTGCTATTGCAGCTGCAGTACAATTATTAAAAGATGGTAATGGTGTAGGATACTTCCAAAGAGCTTTATTATTTCAAGATCATACAGAAACTTTTAATTTAATAACTCCAATAATGCAATTTGAAACTGGAAAAACAGTTAAGATCTATTCTTACTACCATAAAATATTTGTTGAAACTGAATTAAAAAAACAAGTAGATGCTAATAATAATTTTAAATGTTTTATAGTAAATATAAATCTTAACCCATCAAATGTGGAGATCCCAAAAATAAATGCAGCATCTATTGTTGAACCTGCTAAAGAGGATGCTACAGTAACTTCTAATGCTAATATTTGGAAAGATCTATAGCAATAACTTGTAATTTTGGTAAATTTGACAACTTTATCCCAGAACCACCAATTGTTCTTTTATACTTTAATAATTCTTTGGCAGTTATATTTACTACCAAATCTTTAGCTCTGTTACTAGACTTAACATTAATACTTAAATTATTTTGATCGTTTAATAATATTACTGCAGCTATAGTAATTTGCTTTGATAAAGAAAATAATTTTTTCCCTTTACCTTTGTTTAACTCAGGGATAGAAGAAATATCAAATACTAATATTTTTAGATCCGTAGATATAATTACACAATATTTACTATCTTCTTCTAATTTAAGTGGTGGCAATAATTTACCACCAGACAAATTAATAATATTTTTACCACTCTTGGTTTTAGCCTGTAAATTACCTATATTAGTTAAAAATCCAAATCCATGGCTTTGATATAATAAAATTTTTTGTTCAAATTCTCCCATAATAACTGCTTCAAACACCACACCTGGCTCTGGCGATAATTTACTTGTCAATGGCTCTCCATAACCCCGCATACTAGGTAAACTTTTAGCAGGTAACGAATAAGATTTACCGGTTGAATCTAAAAATATAACATCCCCACTTAAACGCCCTTGAACATGAGATTTATATTTTTCTCCTGACTTATAATTTAATGTTAGAGGATCAAGATCAGTACTTTTACCACATCTTACCCACCCTTTATCGGATAATATTACAGTTACTTGTTCATCAGATGCTTTAATAAGTAAATTATTATTAATAACTTTAGCAGGATCTCTAATTACAAATTTCGAACGCCTAGGATCTTTTAAAAGAATAGCTATATCATGTATTTCTTCTCGTACCAAAGATTTTAATTTATTTTTAGAACTTAAAATTTCTGTTAATTTTTTTCGTTCTAAAACTAATTTTTGTAACTCTTCTTTAATTTTTACTTCTTCTAATTTTGCTAAATTTTTCAATCTTAAATCCAAAATTGCTGTTGCCTGAATATTAGTTAAATTAAATTGATCTATTAAAACAACCTTTGGATCATCCTCAGATCTAATAATATTAATTATCTTATCTAAATTTAAATAAACAATTAATAATCCTTCTAAAATATGTAATCTATCATTTAGTTTTTCTAAACTATATTCTAAACGTTTTTTTACTAACTCTAATCTAAACTCTAACCATTCTTGTAAAATTTCTAACAAATTTTTTACGCGGGGCTTTCCATCAACCCCTATCATATTAAAATTAACCCTATAGTTTTTTTCTAACTCTGTAGTAGCAAATAAATGAGACATTATAGCATCTACATCTACTCGATTAGATTTTGGTACAAGTATTAATCTAGTCGGATTTTCATGATCTGATTCATCTCTTAAATCTGAGATAAATTGTAAATTTTTACTATGGATCTGATCTGCAATCTGTTTTAAAACTTTAGCTCCAGAAACCATATAAGGTAGTGCAGTTATTACTATACCAGCTTTTTCTACACTATAGACTGCTCGTGCCTTAATACTACCATAACCAGTTTTATATAATTCTAATAGTTCTTCTTTAGTAGTAATAATATCCGCAGCAGTTGGGAAATCTGGCCCATGAATGTGTTTACATAATTCTTCTACCGTAAGGTCTTTAGGGTTAGAATGATTTAGAATGTGTATACAAGCATTAGCAACCTCATATAAATTATGCGGTACAATATCTGTTGCCATACCAACTGCTATACCAGTCGTACCATTTAATAATACCATTGGTAGTTTTGCTGGTAAAACCTTTGGTTCCTTCAAAGTACCATCAAAATTATCATTCCAAATAACTGCTCCCTGATCTAACTCTTCTAATAATAAATCCGCATACTTAGATAATTTAGCCTCAGTATAACGCATCGCTGCAAAAGATTTTGGATCATCCGCTGTTCCAAAATTACCTTGTCCTTCAATTAAAGGATAACGATAAGAAAATGGCTGCGCCATTAATACCATAGCTTCATAACATGCCATATCCCCATGAGGATGAAATTTACCCAAAACATCACCAATGGTTCTAGCTGATTTTTTATATTTAGCTAAGTGGTTCAAGTGTAATTCTGACATTGCATACACAATACGTCGTTGTACTGGCTTTAAGCCATCGCCTATATGCGGTAAAGCTCTATCTAAAATTACATACATTGCATAATCTAAATACGATGCTTCTACGAAATTTTGAATTTTCTGGTGTTCCATAAAAACCTTAACTAATGAGTATATACTAATCGCACATGAGTTTCCGGTATTCTAAAAAAATAATTGACTCGCGCCATCCTGGCGCTTGCCCTTCGGGCGCACTGCGTACGTCAAAAATGTCTATCCTGACATTTTTTTGCGCTGAACTCGCCCTACGCTCAGCAGCGATAATAGTAGCAGCATGGGGCTCAAACACCGCTCATTATTTTTTTAGAATACCGAAAACTCATTAGCTGAGAGTATATCTGTTATACCCCAGCCAAATTACCTTTTTCTTCTAACCATACTCGCCTATCTGCCGATCTTTTTTTGGCTAACAATAGATCTAACATGTTATCTACTTCTTTTTCTGAATCAATATCAAGCCGTACCAATCTTCTAGTATCAGGATCCATAGTGGTTTCTCTTAATTGTATTGGATTCATTTCTCCTAAACCTTTAAATCTTTGAACATTAATTGTAGAAGACTTTTTTTCTGAATTTATTCTATCTAAAATACCGGTTTTCTCTGCTTCATCTAATGCATAATACACTTTTTTACCACAATCAATTCTAAATAATGGTGGCATTGCTACAAATACATACCCGGATATTACTAATTTTTTAAAGTGACGTACAAATAATGCACATAATAATGTTGCAATATGATGTCCATCTGAATCTGCATCAGCTAAAATACAAATTTTACCATATCGTAAATTATCTAAACAATTACTACCAGGATCCACTCCAATAGCTATCGAAATATCATGAATTTCTTGTGAAGATAAGATCTCTGTAGAAGATACCTCCCAAGTATTTAAAACCTTACCGCGAAGCGGCATAACCGCTTGATATTCTTTATTACGAGCCTGCTTAGCAGAGCCACCAGCAGAATCACCTTCCACTAAAAATAATTCTGTTCGTTTAAAATCTTGACAACTACAATCGATTAATTTACCTGGTAATGCAGTTCCTACCGATAAAACTTTTTTTCTAGTTATTTGTTTGTTTTGTAAAGATCTTTTTTTAGCAGATTCTATAATTAAATTAGCAATCTGTTTACCTTGAACAACATTTTGATTTAACCATAAACTAAAATTATCTTTTAATACTAAAGATACAAATGTAGCACATTCTCTAGAAGATAATTTTTCTTTAGTTTGCCCAGAAAATTGAGTTTCCATTAATTTTACTGATAATACAAAATTTGCATATTCCCAAAGATCTTCAGTAGTTAATTTAATGCCCTTTGGTAACAAATTTTGAATTTCACAAAATTCTCGTATAGCGTCCAATAATCCAGTTCTAAACCCATTAACATGAGTACCACCTTGAATAGTCGGTACTAAATTAACATAACTTTCTTGAAAATTATTTCTACAATTATTAACCCAAACAATACCCCAACTTACCTCTTCCCTAGACGCACTTATTGATCCACAAAATGGTTGTTCAGGAATAAACCCTTCGGTAGATTGTTCTACATTTTCTAATAAATACTCTACTAAACCATTTTGATACTGCCATTTAAGTTGCTCATTAGTATGCTGATCAATAAATTCAACTTGTAACCCAGGACATAATACCGCCTTGGCTTGCAATAAATGCTTTAATTTTTCTGTGCTAATCTTAGGTGCATCAAAATATTTTGGATCTGGCCAAAATTTAATCATAGTGCCATGATTAAACTCAAATTCAAGATTAGCTTTAATTTTTTTTAAATTAGTAATTTTTGCACCATGTGCAAATTCCATATAATAATAAACACCTTCTCTAGCTATTGTTACCTCTAAACGTTTAGATAAAGCATTTACTACAGATACCCCAACGCCATGTAGTCCACCAGAAAATTTATATTCTTGATTAGAAAATTTAGCACCGGAATGTAAGGTAGTTAGAATTAATTCTACACCTGGCAATTTATACTCAGGATGCACATCAACTGGCATACCTCTACCATTATCAACTACTATAACAGAATTATCTTTTTCGATTATTACTTTGATATAGTCAGCAAAACCTGCTATCGCCTCGTCAACACTATTATCTATTACCTCTTGTACCAAATGATTGGGTCTAGATAAATCTGTATACATGCCGGGACGCTTTTTTACCGGCTCCAATCCAGTTAAAACTTCTATTGAATTAGAATTATAATTATTGCTTTTTTTTGTTTTCAAATTAAATAAATAAGATCTAAATTAATTGATTTCACACTGTCAATAGCATAACTACCCGCTATTTGTCCAACTTTTTGATAACCTATTAGACCACGTATTCCCCAATTATTATTAATGTTGTACCCAACCCCTAATTTAGCCCGTACCCCATATTTACTATAATTATCACTAGCACCCATAGCACCTAGCGAACCGTCTTCTTTAATTCGCATATGGCCAGCACCAACACCAATAATTACTTCAACTTTATTAGTATTACCACTAGTAGCTAATGGAAGATACCCCATCAAATCTACAAATAAATTTTTAATTTTTAATCTTTCTGATATGTTTCCAATAATTTTAATTGGTTGATAAAACCCATAAACACCACATTCTGCCCCAATACTAAAATAATCTATAAACTTTATGCCAATAATCGGCACAAAAGCATTAGCAATTGGTAAAAGGGCATCAGAAGAGTAAATTTTAATCTCACCGTTATTTACAATCTCTGCTTTATATTTAAAATCACCATTTATTTTATACCGATTACTGTCGATACTAAATCCAACATAAAAATGCATATTATCAAAAATATTAACTTTATCATCTCTAATATAATATTTTTCAGCGGTTTTTTTATCGTATGCAATAACGCTATTCGTAATTACCATAAATAAACAAATTACACTTATTATTGCTAAATGTTTCACAAATTAATTCCCTTTAAAATGTGTTCAGTATAAGTAACCGTTCACATAGGTACCTACGTGAACGATTACCAATATAATTAAATTAAGTACATAACATCTATATTAGCAGATTGCATGTTTTTAATAGCACGTTTGCAATCCTTATTTCCAATTTGTTGATATCCAACTAAACCACGAACACCAATATGATCATTGATATTATATTGAGCACCAATTTTAGCTCTTAACCCAAACTTATTATAACTAGTTCCGCCCATAGCTAATGCTGCTGTTGAATTATCACCTGTGATTACTACACGACCAAAACCTAGGCCACCAACTAAATCTATTTGAGATGCCATTGGCATATATCCCATTATATCAACAAAGGCATTTCTAATTTTTACACTAGCACTATTTTTTCCAGAAATTTTAAGTTTATTATGGAAAGCATAACCAAACTCTAATCCAAAATTATCTCTAAACTTAACTCCTACAATAGGCAATAAGGCATCAGCAGATTTAGATTTTACCGAACCTTTATTGTTACCATTTATTACATTTTTAAAATCACCAGCTAAACTATAGTGATTATAGCCAACCCCTGCTCCAACATAAACACGAGCACCTTCTACAATGTCAGAAAAACCACTATCTGCATTAGCATTACTACTAACTGCTATTATTAATCCAACTAAACTGGCTGCTATTAGACCTTTTCTAGTAATTTTTGAAATTTTTTTCATAAACAAACCCCCACCAAATTGCATTAAATACCTATATCCAATGCCTATAAATTAATAAGATCATGAGGGATTTTTTATTATAAATCAAGTAGCATTTTTGTTAAGACCACTATATGGTTTTTAAAGAGTCATTAACGGTGTTCTAGATAGACAAATAGCAAAAACAGTGGTTTTATTGAAGGCTTAAATAATAAAATCAAGGTTATAAAAAGACGCTGTTATTGTTTAGTAAAGAAAGAAACTTTATTCCAACGATTATTTTTAGATCTGCAAGGCATACTCATGGTACTCCTAATATAATAAGATAAAATTTTACATTACAACATTAACTAATTTGTTGTAAAGCAATGAAAATTGTGCACCAACGTGTATTTCTATACTAGTTTTAGTTTTTTCCGTTCCCTAATTATGTGTTGTTTCTAGTAATGATTTTGGAATCTTGACTCCTAGTTTGACGGCTTGTTCTAAATTGATTTTTGTATCCATTTTTTTTGAAAAAACAACTGGAAGTTTGTGAGGACTTTCTCCATTAAGAACTTTAAGAATAAGCTTGCCAGTTTGTTTCCCTACCTCATATTGATTAGCACCTAATGCTGCTAATGCTCCTTGTTCAACTGTATCTATATCGCTACAAAAAACAGGAATTTTATGTTTGTTGCTAATGCTTATAATGGAAGAAAATGCAGATAATGAGGTGTTATCATTATTAATAAAAATAGCTTGAACTTCTGAAATAAGTTTATTGGTAGCAGCGGCGATACCAGCGCTGTTATTAACTGTAGCAAATATAAGTTTTAAGTTTTTTTGAGGTGCAATTTTTTTCATGATTTCAACTAAAACTACCGAATTAGGATCTCCTGGGTTATAAATAATACCAATGTTAATAAGATTAGGTATAATTTTTTTAAATAAATCAAATTGAAGCCCAGGTTCCACAAAATTAGAAACCCCAGTTACCGTTCCTTCAGGAGCATTAAGATTATCAACAATTTTAGCATTTTTAGGATCGGTAACAGAACTAAATACTATAGGGAATTGGTAGTGTTTATTAGCAGCCATTAAAGCTTGAGTAGCGCTGGTACCAATACCCACTAAGACATTTGGAGAAGAACTAATAAACTTTTGAGCAATTTGAGTTGCTAAAACATTACTATCTTGTGCAGATTGAAATTCAATAATAATTTTATTATTTTTTAATTCATCTATAATACCTTGCCTAGTTATATTTAATGCAGGGTGTTCAACAATTTGAATAATAGTTACTAATTTTTTTGAATGTAGTTTATCGGTAGCTAGACAAGTATTTATTGACAAGCAAGCTATAGTAGTTAATAAAAACAAATTAAATTTAAATAACATAATAAAATTACCAATTAGCCAAAATATAATGAAGCATTAACAAAACACGGTGACATTACTATCTGTTTATCTCCAGATAATTATTAAAGCATGGTATACCAATAAAAACAACAAGGTTCCAGCCTCTGGACATAGGAGGCTATATGTTTTTCTAACCACATCTAGTATAATATTGCTTTGTTTATCAGTAGATTGTGCAGTTATTTCAAGAGGAGTTATATCTAACGATATGTTAATGTTTATCGTATATCCAAGCCCTTTAGTTTTAAAGCTTAGTACTATAACCTCTATTTTTACTGGGTTCTAGTATCTACAGGAGAACTTTATATTTTTCATAATACTCATGGCTTTGCTCCATTTTCTATTAAAAAGTTCCTTACTTTGATTAATACAATATGTTGGAGCCTCTTAAAAAAAAACTCTAACTTCAGCTAATATAAAAGTTTTTCAACTTTACACTATACAACTGAAATTAGAGTTTATAAAAGTTTTATTTTTTAAATTTAAAAACCTAAAAATTAAAACGTATAGACTGCAGCTAAACCGATAGTTTTATCATTTTTAACAATTTTACCTGTAGATGATTCGCTATAATGAACTGCTCCATTATTAGCATTTATATTTACATTTGCTTTACTTGTAACATTCTGATAAGTAGCCAATGCACGTACTCCAAAATTATTAGTAAAATTATATTGAGCACCAAGTTTAACTCGCCAACTCGTTTTATTTTTATAGTTAACTGAGGAAGAAATATTTGCACCAGCAGGTACATTAGTAAAATTAATGTTATCTCCCTTAAACATTAAGCGACCTAATCCTATTCCTCCTATAAGCTCAAACTGATCTGCAACAGGCACAAATCCCATTAAATCTAAGTAAACATTTCTAACTTTAACATTCCAATTCCCATTTATATTACTACCTTCAATGTTATTTTGTGTGTACTTCAACTTCTTACCAAAGCTGTATCCAGCTTCTAAACCAAAATTTTCGTGAAATTTTATTCCAAGAACAGGAACTACTACACCAACACCGTTAGCCTTAAGAGTACCAAGATCACTAGAACTTTTTTTATAATTGCTATAGTCTACTCCAGCACCTGCGTAGAACTTAAAATCACCAAAATTTGCACTTGCAGTTCCACTTGCAACAACTAAACCAAAAACTCCTGCTGCTACAACTGGTTTCTTTAATAAATTAACCAACTTTTTCATAAAATAAACTCCATATGGATTTAAATAATTTTTCCATATTAATAAATAAATAAAAAATATACAAGCCTACCTAAAAAATATAAACTTACATTAATACAATACAACTAATATGCCATTTAGTTATTTTGCAAGTTAACATTTTGATAAAATTAATAACTTTATGAATCTAAATAATTTAATCAACCAAAAATATACTGCTGGCTTTACAACAGATATCGATTCCGATCAAGCTCCTAAAGGCCTAAATGAAGATATTATAAAATTAATTTCTCAAAAAAAGAACGAACCAGACTTCATGTTACAATATAGATTAAAAGCTTACAGACATTGGCTTACCATGAGAGAGCCAACTTGGGCAAATATTTCTTATCCACCAATTAATTATCAAGATATTATCTATTTTTCTGCACCAAAAACTAATAAACCTAAAAGTTTAAGTGAAGTTGATCCCAAACTATTAGAAACTTATGAAAAACTCGGCGTTCCTTTACATGAACGTGCTATATTAGCAGGAGTAGCTATTGATGCAGTATTCGATAGTGTATCGGTCGCCACCACCTTTAAAGAAAAATTAAAAGAACATGGTGTAATTTTTTGTTCTTTTTCAGAAGCAGTACAAAATCACCCAGAATTAATCAAAAAATACTTAGGTACGGTAGTACCGTATTCAGATAATTTTTTTGCTTGTTTAAATATGGCAGTGTTTACTGACGGATCTTTTTGCTACATTCCAAAAGGAGTACGTTGTCCTATGGAATTATCTACCTATTTTCGTATTAATGCTTTATCCACTGGCCAATTTGAAAGAACTTTAATAATTGCTGAAAAAGATAGCTTTGTCAGTTATCTAGAAGGTTGCACAGCTCCAATGAGAGATGAAAACCAATTACATGCAGCTGTGGTAGAACTAATTGCTTTAGATAATGCTCAAATTAAATATTCTACAGTTCAAAATTGGTATCCTGGCGATCAAAATGGGTTAGGCGGTATTTATAATTTTGTTACTAAAAGAGGGCTATGCTCTGGTAAAAACTCTAAAATTTCTTGGACTCAAATTGAAACTGGATCACGAATAACTTGGAAGTATCCTAGTGTAATTTTAAAAGGTGATAATTCTCGAGGCGAATTTTATTCTGTAGCATTAACCAATTTACATCAGACAGCAGATACCGGAACTAAAATGTTACATTTTGGTAAAAACACCTCTAGTGTAATAATTTCTAAAGGGATTTCGGCAAGCTATGGTAAAAATACTTATCGTGGTCAAGTTTATGTGGCACGAAACGCAGAAAATGCTCGCAATTATACGGAATGTGACTCTTTACTTTTAAGCACTACTTCGAGTGCCCACACTTTACCTAAAATAGAAATTAAAAATAATACTGCAAATATTGAACATGAAGCCACTACTAGTAAAATTAGCGAAGAACAACTTTTTTATTGCTTACAACGTGGTATTAGTTTCGAAAATGCGGTGTCTATAATAGTAAACGGATTTTGTAAAGAGGTATTTAAAGAATTGCCACTAGAATTTGCTGTGGAAGCTCAAAAATTATTAGATGTTAGTTTAGAAGGAGCTATAGGATGAAACAACATTCACCTATATTAGAAATTAAAGATTTAGCTGTTACCTATGTTAATAGTATGCAACCAGAAAAATCTGGTAAAATTATTTTAGAAAATATAAATTTAACTATTAACCCCGGCGAAACCCATGTTATTATGGGTCCAAACGGCTCTGGCAAAAGCACTTTAGCAAATGTATTAGCTAAACATCCAGATTATAAAGTTGTTAACGGACACATAAAATATTTAGGTGAAAATCTAGCAAATTATACTCCGGAACTTTGCGCTCAAAAAGGGATCTTTTTAAGTTTTCAAAATCCAATAGCTATTCCTGGAGTATCTAACATGCAGTTTTTAAAAGCCTCTCTAAATGCTATTAAAAAATTTAGAGGAGAAAAACCAATAGACGCTATAGATTTTTTAAATTTAGTTAAACAAAAAATTCAAGATCTACAAATTACAGAAGAACTTTTATACCGTTCGATTAATGATGATTTTTCTGGTGGAGAAAAAAAGCGTAACGAAATATTACAAATGACTCTCTTACAACCAACTTTGGCCATTTTAGATGAAATAGATTCTGGCTTAGATATAGATGCATTACAATTAGTAGCTAATGGTATAAATACTATAAAAACTTCTAACAATGCATTATTATTAATTACTCATTATCAAAGGATCTTAAAATATATACAGCCAGATCGAGTACATATTTTAACTAACAAAAAAATTAGTCTATCTGGGGATCATACTTTAGCAGAAAAACTTGAAGCTGAAGGATATAACTGGTTAAACTAAACTAGTATAATTTATATGAATAATTCAAAAATTTTTAACTCACAAAACAGCTTTTTAATTAATTTAAATGATCCTATGCTTAATAATTTAAATTTAATTGATGTTAAAAAATTTGATAAAGATTTAGATATAACTCTATTAGATAATGCTGTTTTAGAAAAACCTATTTATTTAATCAACAATAAAAATAATAATTTAAATATAACTATAAATTTTGGCAAAAACACTAAAGTCGTATTAATAGATCATAAAAACCATCAAAACAATATTACCTGTATAAATTGTCACGAAAATTCGGAGATTGATTATTATTTGCTCCAAAATAACGATAATTCTAAAGTACAAGTTCAACAATATACTAATAGCAAATTTATGACTAGAATATTAACAACCGGATCCAACAACAACCAACTACAATTAGAATTTAATCTTTTAGAAAAGAAAGCAATAACAGATCTAAATATTTTGCAAAACTCCAAACAATCTGCTATTTATAAAATTAATTTATTAATTAATCATTTAATAGATAATACTTCCAGTACTACTACCGCTCGCACTATGGCACGAGATTCCTCTATTGCTAATTTAATTGGTAAAATTGTAGTCCATAAAACAGCACCAAAAACTTGTGCTGATCTACAAACTAAGAGTTTGATTTTATCTAAACATGCCACAGTAAACAGTTGCCCAGAGTTAGATATATATAATAATGATGTCGTGTGTACTCATGGTTCTAGTGTTGGAAATTTAGATCAAGATTCTCTGTTTTATATGCAAACCAGGGGTATTAATATCACAGACGCCAAACAAATTTTATTACAAGCTTTTATTGAACCAATTATTAAAAAAATTAAATATCAGGAAATTATTGAATATTTAGATATTAAATGCACATGAACACAGAAAAATTAATTAATCAAATTCGCAAAGATTTTCCTATCCTGAAAACCATGGTAAATAATAACCAGTTGGTTTATTTAGACAATGCTGCTACTTCCCAAAAACCTTTATTAGTTATTGATGCAATAACTAATTATTATAAGCATTGTAACGCTAATATTAATCGCGGAACACATTATTTAGGCGACTTAGCAACCTCTAAATTTGAAGAAACTAGAGAAAAAGTTAGAACATTTATTAATGCTAAAACTACTAAAGAATGCATTTTTACTAAAGGAACTACAGAAGCTATTAACTTAATTGCAACTAGCTTTGGAGAAAAATTTTTACAAGACGGTGATGAAATAATCCTCTCTACCATGGAACATCACTCTAATATTATACCGTGGCAATTATTACAAAAACAGAAAAAAATCCAATTAAAAATTATTCCGATATTAGCTAATGGCGAATTGGATTTAACTAATTTTGATGCTTTATTAAGTTCTAAAACTAAACTTGTTAGTATTGTACACGTATCAAATACTTTAGGAACCATAAATCCAGTAAAACAAATAATTGATGCTGCACATAAAAAAAATATACCAGTACTATTAGATGGTGCCCAAGCAATTGCTCATTTATCAATTGATGTTACCGAACTAGACTGCGATTTCTATGTATTTTCTGGTCATAAAATATTTGGGCCTACAGGGATCGGAGTGCTATATGGTAAAGAACAATATCTTGAACAAATGCCGCCCTATCAAGGTGGCGGACAAATGATTTTAAAAGTTAGTTTCGAAGAAACTATTTATAATCACTTACCATTTAAATTTGAAGCTGGAACCCAACCAATTGCCGAAGTAATTGGCTTAGGTGCAGCAATAGACTATATAAATCAGCTAGACTTAGATACTATAAAACAACACGAACAACAATTATTAGCTTATGCAACTAAAAAATTAAAATCCATTCCAGGATTAACTATTATTGGTAACGCAAAAAATAAAGCTAGTATCTTATCTTTTACTCTAGATCAAATTCATCCGCATGATGTTGGTACAATTTTAAACACTTTTGGAGTAGCCATTAGAGTTGGACATTTATGTACCTTACCAATTATGGATTTTTATAACATTGCTGCTCTTAACCGCGCTTCATTTAGTATATATAATACCTTTGCAGAAATTGATAAATTATACGATGCTTTATTAACCGCAAAAAAAATTTTTAAATGATATATACTGATCGCACATGAGTTTTGGTACTCTAAAAAATAATTGGCTCGCGCATCCTGGCGCTTGCCCTTCGGGTGCACTGTGTGCGTCAAAAATGTCTATCCTGACATTTTTGCGCTGAACTCGCCCTGCGCTCAAGAGCGCTAACAACAGCGGCGTGGGGCTCAAACATTGCTCATTATTTTTTTAGAGTACCGAAAACTCATTAGTCGAGAATATATATATGAACCTTAACTCCCTATACCAAGAATTAATAATAGACCACGGTACTAGTCCTAGAAACTTTTCATGTTTAGCTAACGCTACAGTAAAGGAAGAAGGATTTAACCCGTTATGTGGGGATCAAGTAATTTTATTTTTAGAAATTAAAGATGATTTAATTACTCAGGCAACCTTCCAAGGACATGGTTGTGCCATTTCTACTGCATCTACATCTATTATGACAGAAAGTATAATAGGTAAAACTAAATCTCAAGCTCTACAAATGATTATTGACTTCATTAGTACAATAACTATTGCCAATACTGATAATAAACTTGACCGTATGGATCCAAAATTACTAGCATTAATAGGTGTAAAAAATTATCCATCTAGGGTAAAATGTGCTACGCTCGCATGGCATACTTTACAAGCAGCGTTAAAAAAGTAGTAACTGTTCAGTTATGGGAGGAACGAGCATTCTATAAACTTTAACATTTATGGTAAATTAATCAGGTAGTTGAACTAAAAAATAACGTTAAAAGACAACCTGATCAATTTCAAAATGTTAAAGCTTATAGAGTGCTCGTTTATTAGCTGAACGATTACACCAACTAAAGTAAAACTATAGGATTTTCGTAATTATGAATTGGCTAGATCTTGCATCAACAACCTCTATACCTAATGAAGAATATAAATTATTCCAGGTTCCAGAACTAAATATAGAAGTTGCAGTTTTTAACATTGATAATCAATTTTTTGCTATTGAAAACCGTTGCCCACACCAAAATTTACCATTAGCAGATGGTCCCATAACAAACGATACTATTACTTGCCCATTTCATGGTGCGGTTTTTTCTTTAAAAACAGGCGAAGTTAAAGTTCAACCGGAAACTAATTGCGAAAATTTAACAATTTTTCCAGTAAAAATAGAAAACAACATTATAAAAATTGGGATTAACAAATAATATGAGAGTATCGAAACTATTTTTCCCAACCCTTAGACAAGCCCCAAATGATGCTGAACTTATAAGCCATCAACTAATGTTTAGAGCTGGATTAATTCGTAAATTAGCATCTGGTTTATACACTTGGCTACCACTCGGTCTAAAAATTTTAAAAAAAATTGAAAATATTATTCGTATAGAGATGCAAAAAATCGATGCTCAAGAAATATTAATGCCTATTATACAACCTGCTAATTTATGGGAAGAAACCGATAGATGGCAAAAATATGGCGATATGCTATTAAAAATGCAAGATCGACATAAACGTAATTTTTGTTTTGGGCCAACTCACGAAGAAGTAATTACCGATTTAATTCGTAACGAAATCCATAGTTACAAACAATTACCAGTTTGTTTATATCAAATTCAAACAAAATTCCGAGATGAAATTCGCCCTAGATTTGGGGTAATGCGTGCTAGAGAATTTTTAATGAAGGATGCTTATTCTTTTCATTTAAATTCCGAATGTTTAAATAATACTTATAATCAAATGTTCTCAGCTTATAACAACATTTTTAATAAACTGAAATTAAAATTTAGAGCAGTAATGGCAGATAATGGCGATATGGGCGGAAGTATGTCTCATGAATTTCAGGTAATTGCTCAATCTGGTGAAGATCAAATAGTTTATAGTGAAGATAATGATTTTGCTGCTAATATAGAAGTAGCAAACATAAATGGAACCCCACTAGAACACAGCTCTACTTTAAAAACAGCTAGAGGTATCGAAGTTGGACATATTTTCCAGCTTGGGGACAGGTATAGTAAAATTATGGCGGCTAAAGTCTTAGATCAAAATAGCCAAGAACAAACTATGCTAATGGGATGCTATGGTCTTGGAGTATCTAGATTAGTAGCCGCTTCTATCGAACAAAATTATGACGACAATGGTATAATTTGGCCAGAAATTATAGCCCCATATAAAGTAGTTATTATTCCTATTGGTTTTCATCAATCTGAAAAAATTAGAGAATTTAGTATAAAATTATATAACCAATTACAAGCTGATCCTCTTTTAGCTAACGAAATATTATTAGACGACCGTAACGAAAGACCTGGAGTAATGTTTAAAGATCATGAATTAATAGGTATTCCACATAGAATAGTAATTAACGAAAAATTATTACTAAATAATCAAATAGAATACAAATCTAGAATTAATTCGGAATTAAAAATTATCCCTATAACTGAAATTTTAAATTATATATACTAATCGGCTCATTATTTTTTTAGAATACCGAAAACTCATTAGTCGAGAGTATATCTATATTATGAGGAATATATGTACTTAGTTGTCCTATTATTTGCTTTATTTGCTAGCACTTTTGCATTTCAAAAAGAAATTTTAACTTTTTCAGCACCATTTTTTTCTGTAGGGTTTAGAATGAGTTTAGCTGGTATATTATTACTCGCTTGGGCAATATCTACTAAACAGACCACTAAAATTAAATTAGCTCATATAAAACATTTAACATCACTAACATTATTAAATATATATATTACTAACATATGCGAAATTTGGGGGATTAAGTATATGGGTGCCGCTAAAACTTGTCTAATGTACAGCTTATCACCTTTTGTAACAGCATTAATTGCCTTTATAGTACTAAAAGAAACTTTGTCTCCTAAAAAATGGTTGGGGTTAGCTATTGGTTTTATTGGTGCACTACCTATTTTATTTATACAAACTCAACAAGAATTTAGATCCGGTAAAATATTAATATTTTCTTTTGCTGAAATAGCAATGCTTTTTGGTATTTTATGCAATGTATACGGGTGGATTATTTTAAAAAAGATCTTAAAAGATTACCATTATTCTCCAATTTTTGCTAATGGGATCAGCATGTTATTTGGTGGAATTTTAGCATTAATGCATTCTTTCTTTACTGGGGAAGTTTGGGCTCCAATCCCTGTTACCCATTTACAACCATTTTTAATAAATACTATTATAGTGTGTTTAATTTCTAATATTATTGCCTACAATTTATACGGGGTATTATTAAAACGTTTTAGTGCTACTTTTATGTCGCTAGCTGGCCTTATTACCCCAGTATTTGCTTCTTTGTTTGCGTTTATATTTTTCCGTGAAATTATTTCTTGGCATTATTTTACTGCTATGCTGTTATTTACTATTGGTTTAAAAGTGTTTCATCAAGAAGAATTGATCCACAATAAACTGCCAACTAATCAAACAACTGCAAAGCCTTAGTTGTTTCCATAGAAAAAATCTTTTTATTACTACGAAAAATTTTCATGAATTTTTCTGGAGATTTAAGATATAGTTCTACAAATTTATTATCTGTAGCCTTTACCTCATCAAAAATTTTTGACTTATTACTAATAGCAAACTTTTCAAAAAATTCTATCCCATCTTTAGTAGACATTACCGCTAATAATTGAGCAAGAGGTCTTGGTGGCTGAAAATGTTGCCAATCTATAGGAGTATTCCATTTACCTCCCCACACTGTAAACCCATTTTTTTTAAAAATTTCTACAATGCTCTCTACCATGCCAGCTCGAGTATTAGTTCTATTTATGTAGTTTTTACCATTACTAGGCAATATTTTGGTAGAACATTGATCTTTTTCTTCAAAAAAAATATAAGGATTCTGAATTGGGTTTATATCAATTGCTAACCCATATGAATGGATAGAAGGAAGCCCACCTCCAGTAACTTCTCTACAATTATAGCAAGATGAATTGTTATCGATCATAGATGCATCATCATCTCCTTTATAATGTTGATTGGGTATGCTTTAGCAATTGGAAATTTTTTACGATGAAGTTCTTTAAATATGTTTAACACTCTATTAGAAACAACATCTAAAACGGTTATTTCCCCATCTTCTTTTTCTGCTCCGCTAAAATCATAATAAGAAAATTTAACTATTCTAAGCCTATCTAGCGATACTGGACATCCTTCTTTCCAGATCTTAAACTCCTTTATTTGATGTTGAACATCTTCGGTAAGCAAATTTACTTCGAAAGTAGAACAAAAGCCACACGGTACAATTATAAATAAAAACAAACAACTAATGAATTTTAATGCACGCATATACCTATTACACTTGAAATTAAAGTACCCTAAAAAACAAGTCGTGAAACTCGCCTTTCGCAAAACATGGAAAAACAAAAGGCAGCGAGGCTCAAACAACACTCCTTGTTTTTTAGGGTACTTTAATTTCAAGTGTAATGGATACATACTACCTCACATTAATTAAAATTTAACCATAACATACTGCCAAGTAAGATTCTATAAATTACAAATGGCCACATACCGATTTTATGTATAAATTTTAAAAATAAAAACACAAAAATAAAACTACTAATTAAAGAACTTAAAAATCCACTAACTAATATTGAACACATCGGTATGGCCATTCCGTGTTCTCTTATTAGTTCTAATGATTGCAACCCACCTGCTAAAGCAATTACTGGTATCGCCAATAAAAAAGAAAACCTAGCAGCAACGCTACTTCTAAATCCTAAAAATAAACCAGCTGTTAATGTAATTCCAGATCTGGAAACCCCAGGAATAAGAGCAATCGCTTGGGCACATCCAATTAAAATTGCGTCTTTTATAGATAGTTGTTCAGCATTAAAATCTTGTTTTTTGTAATTATTATACCAATAACTAACTCCCAATAAAATCCCAAAAACTACAGTAGTAATTGCTATTAAATTTATTGAACGTAGATTATTTTGAATAAAATGTTTAAATATTAAACCGCATAACCCAACTGGAATAGTAGCAATAACTACTAACAATAAAACTCTAAAGTCTGGCTTAAAAACCCGATCTTTAAAAAAATACCCAATAATTGCTAATAAACTACCCATATGAATTGCTATATCGAACGGCAACCCAAAGTCTTGCCACCCCATTAATTTTGGTAATAAAATTAAATGTGCAGAACTTGAAACTGGTAAAAATTCAGTAAAACCTTGTAATAAACCAAGTAGACAAGCTATGTATATATCGTTCATAATTTAAATTATGCAAAAAAATAGTACTTTAAACAATATTGATCTCGCAATTACTAATTTTAATCGAGAATTAAGTATTAATCCATATAACCCAGACACCTATAATAACCTGGCTTGTTTGTACTATCGCATTAATCAAACTACAGAAGCAATATATAACTATAAAAAATCGTTATACTTAAACCCAAACAATTATCAAGCCCATTACAATTTGGCAAATTGTTATGTTAAAGAAAATTTAATAACTGATGCTATATGTCATTATAAAGAATCTATCCAATTAGAACCAAATCATATAAATGCTATACAAAATTTAGGAATGCTTTTAGTAACTATAGAAGAGTTTGAGGATGCCTTACCTTATTTAGATAAAGCTTATACTAACAATCAAGAAAATCAATTTAATGTTGATTTTCTTGAACAATTTGCTAATTGTTATTTGCAAACAGAAAATATCATTAAAGCTACAGAACTTTTACAACATGCAATTACTCTAGATCCTAACAAAGAATCTTTACAGCATAATTTAGCAATATTATATTTGCGTAACAGAGAGCTATTCTTAGCAGAAAAGCATTTTAAAATTGCCTTAGAACTTAACCCTAATAATCAAACCGCAAAACATATGTTAAATGCTATAGCCAAACAAAATACGCCCCACCCACCAACCGAATATATTGTCGACTTATTTGATCAATATGCTAAATATTATAACAAACATATTAAAGAAACCTTACAATATAAGTTGCCAGAAAAATTTAGAAGTTTATATGCTAAATATAATCATACTATCACCGCGCAAAACGCATTAGATTTAGGGTGCGGTACCGGATTATGTAGTATATATTTTCGAGATGTGGCTGTTAATTTAATTGGACTAGATCTTTCTAAAAATATGTTATTAGAAGCAAGAAATTTAAATTCTTATGATTTATTAATTCAAGCTAACATCCAAAATATTAATATTTTTCAAGATAATTGTTTTGATTTAATTATCAGCGCAGATGTCTTACCTTATATTGGTGAATTAGAAAATTTATTTTTAAATATAAAAAAAATCTCTAAAAATAATAAATATTTGTTTTTATTTAATATAGAACTAAATGATGATAACAATAATATTGATTTTCAATTACAACAAACTGGTAGGTATTCTCATAGCAAACAGTATATCGAACAACTAGCCATCAAATTTGATTTTAATATCTTAGAAAGCCTTTCTGAAGTAATTAGACTGCAAAATAATGTGCCAGTTAATGGCATGATATTTGTATTAGGAACGCAATACTAATCCCACCTAAATTTAACACGATTTTGTATCCCAGTTAATAAATCATAAACAGAATTATTGGTAAATTTTACTACCTCTTCTATTGGTAGATGATCTCCCCATAATACTACTGGATCTCCCAACTTAGCATCTAAACAATTTTTTAGATTTACAACTACCATATCCATGGATCCTCTACCTATTACTTCGCAACGTTTCCCATTAATTAAAACTGGCATTTTTGGTTTAGTGATTCTAGGGTAACCATCTCCATAACCAACAGCTACTACTGCAACTTTTAAATCTTCTGGACAAATAAAATCTGCACCATAACCAACTGACGAATTTTTTGGTAAGTTTTTAATAGATATAATACTAGTTTGTAAAGTCATAACCGGTTTTAAATTTAAATCTCTAGAAGATTTACCTAATACCGGGGATACTCCGTACAATGCTAATCCTGGACGAACTACATCATAATGTTGTTTAGGAAAATTAAAAATCCCGGCAGAATTACAAAAACTTTTCCAATTATAATGTTTAATAATTTCTGGATCTTCTACAAAGTTAGTAAAATTTTTAATCTGGATCTGGTTTAATTTATGATTATAATCATCTGCACAAGCTAAATGCGACATAATACCTAAAGGTTTAGCAATATTAACATTAGTTGCTAAATATTGGTAAATATCTTTAGCATCCTTTATATTAAAACCTAACCTTCCCATCCCAGTATCTATTTTTAGCCAAGCATTAATTAGCTTGGATATGTTATAATTCACTCCTAAATTACGCAGCCAATCTAATTGTAATTCATTTTGAAAAACCACAGAAAAATTTTCTCTAGCAGCTATTATTAATTCTTCTGGTTCAAACACCCCTTCTATAAGAACAATAGGAATATCTACTCCTGCTTGACGTAATTGTAGAGCTTCATCAATAGATGCTACCCCTAAAAAATCTAATTCTTTTTGTAGGCGTAAAGATATAGAACGTAATCCATGACCATAAGCATTAGCTTTAACCATAGCAATAATCTTGGATTTATTAGCATGCTCTTTTATAACACGCAAATTATGTAATAAATTTTCTGTTGATAAATTGGCAATAAGAGATCTCATATTATTTTCCATGAAATTTTTCTTTTAAACATACGAAATTTACTATATTCCCCTATAGGCAGTTACTATGCATTTAAATCAAAATTTATGTTTTGTGAATGCAAATAATCAATAGCACTCTTTAATAACGAATCATAGTATATTAAAATTGAAAATATAAAAACGGACTAAATTGCTGTATTTTAAAAATACTTAATGCCAATAAACTAGCAGTAATTAAAGCCCATAACATAGAAGGTCGTACTTCATAAAATTTTCCTTCTTTTTGTAAAATAATTTCTTGAGTATTTGGTCCTAAAATTGCAAATAAACTAACCATAAATACAATTAATACATCAAAACTAAAGCTACCAATATTTGAATTAGCAAACATATAATAAATAATTTTACTAGCTGTAATTACGTTTGCTGCTCTAAAAAAAATCCAGCCTATTATTATGGCAATAAATGTTATAGCCCAGGAAATTAATTTTGGTAATTTAAAAAAATTTAGTTTTTGCCAAATGTTATTTATTATCAGATAAAGCCCATGTAAAGCACCCCAAATGATAAAACAATAACCTGCCCCATGCCAAACACCACATAAAATCATAACAATAAATAAATTAATTAATTTTTTGAAAAAACCTTTATGGCTTCCTCCAAGCGGAATATAAACATAATCTCTTAAAAAACTAGATAAACTCATATGCCAACGACGCCAAAAATCTGCAATAGATTTGGATTTATAAGGGCTATTAAAATTAAAAGGTAAATCAATGGCAAAAAATTTTGATATCCCAATTGCCATATCTGAATAACCTGAAAAATCAAAATAAAGTTGCATAGCATAAGCAATAATACACTTCCAAATATCAACTAAAGTAAAAACACTAAGATCTATAGCATTAAATAGTTTATCCCCAATTGGAGCAAGTCGATCCGCAATTATAACTTTTTTAAATAAACCAAACGCTAAAAAGATAAATCCAACCATAAACCGTTGATCAAAATCTATATTTTTAAAATTTTTTCTAAATTGAGAAATCATATCCTTATGGTGTAACAATGGCCCTGATATTAAATGAGGAAAATAAGTAACAAATAAGGCATATTCTGATAAATTTGCTTTTTCTTGTTTTTTATAATAACTATCTACAATGTAAGAAATTTGTGTAAAAGTAAAAAAAGAAATACCTAATGGTAACTTAGCAATGGGATAACCACCTTTTAATCCAAAGATAGAAAATAAAAATTCTGAATATTTAAATAATACAATAATAAAAATATTGATAAATATACCAAAAATTAATAAATATTT